>DASTKA010000146.1:0-4489 GCA_035716165.1 Mycobacterium sp.
GTCGTATTCGGTCGCGGTGAGGATGCGATCGATGTACCCGTTCAGCAGCCGGGTGAGCAGCGGCGGGGTGCCCTCGATTTCGGGTAGGCACAGGTCCGGGTTGGCCGACAGCTCCCACGCCTGGCGGATCGGCACCGCGGCGGCCCGGAAAAACCGCCGCGCCAAATGCTTTGTGCCGCTTGACAGGCACTCGCGCAGCGCCAACGCCTCCAGCGCGGCGACCGTCATGCCCTGACCATAGATCGGGTTGAAGCTGCAGATCGCGTCGCCCATGACAAGCAGGCCTTCGGGGAAGCGTTGCATCTTGTCGTAGCGGCGCCATTGACTGGACGGCTGAACGTGCCGGGTGGGCTCCCCGATGGGTTCGGCGGCCAGGATCGCGGCCAGCAGGCGGGGCGGTGCGCAGTCCCAGACGAACTCGCACATCGACATCAGGTCTATCGACGGCGCGTGGCCCGCCACGCCGAAAACGGTGAACATCCAGGTGTCGTTTTCAGCGCGCAGCATGCCCAGTCCGCGCGGCCGGCCCGGCACCGGCCCAACGATGAAGCCGAATTCGTGCAGCGCGTCCGGTGCCATGCGCAGGCATTGGCTCGCGTAGGTCAGGTGCACCGGCACGTGCACCTCGGGCGGGCGCTCGTAGCCCAGGGCCGTCAGCCATGCCGGGGTGCGCGCGCCGCGCCCGGTGGCATCGAGCACCAGATCCGCACTCAGCGTGATGTCCTCCCGTGTCCGGCGGTTGACGACCCGGGCGCCGGTGACGCGCTGGCGCTCCGGCGTCGTGGTCAAGTCCGCGATGTCGTGCTCATCGAGCAGCGTGACGTTGGCGATGCGGCGCAGGCGCGTGCGGACGTGTTCCTCGAGGAAGGGCCGGGTGGCGAGATATGCGGTGAACGAGGGGGCGCCGCCGGTGCGCACCATGAGGTGCCCGCCCAAGTGGTAGTGCAGCCGCGAAAGGTCCCGGCCATCCAGGTGATGTGCGCCGTCCATGACCATCTCATCGAGGACACCCGGGAACAACTGCTCGAGTACATGAGCGCCGCGGGGCAGCAGGCCATGGAGGTGGCGACCCTGTGGCACGCCCCGGCGAGCGGCGGCGTTGTCGGGAGGGATGTCGGGCAGCGGATCGCGCTCCACCACCGTGACCGTGTCGAAGAACTCGGAAAGCGTCCGCGCGGCCACCAGACCGGCCATGCTCGCTCCCAGTACCAACGCGTGCTTCCCGATCTTTGCCATAGCCCACCGCCTGTGCTGAGGTCCTGTCCGACAAAACCCATGCTCACGGCCGGCGACGCGGGCCGACAGCGTAGTCGGCTACGTCATTGCTGCGGGGCCACCGCGCATCAGGTCACCGAAACGGCGACAAAGCCTCCCGTCCGGTGCCCGCGCGCCGTTATAGTCGCCGAGTGATCGGCGCCGAGCCGCTGGCCGGGCGCGCCAGCGAATTGGGAGTCATTCGCCGCGCCCTGAGTGCGGGCGGCAGGCACAAGGGTGTGGTGATCGCCGGAGCCGCCGGTGTGGGTAAGACCTGGCTCGCCCACGAAGTGCTGCGGCGCGCCGAGGCGTTGGGGGAGCCGACCAGGTGGGTCGTCGGTACGGACTCGGCGCAGGCGCTGCCCCTGGGGGCGTTCATCGGCGCGATGACCGAGGCTATGAACGAGGCACGGTCGGATCCGCTGACCGACGTGCGCCGCGTGATCGATTCGTTTGTCGCGCAGCAGCGGCGGCGCCGCGTGCTGGTCGGGGTCGATGACGCGCACCTGCTGGACGGTCTGTCCGCGCTCGTCGTACACCAGCTGGCGCAGTCCGGCGGTGTCCGGCTCGTGGTGACCATCCGGACCGGCAGCCACGAACCGGACGCCGTGACGGCGTTGTGGAAAGACGGGTTGTTGGAAAGGCTTGACCTCAAACCGCTTTCGGCCGCGGCTACGCGTGAGGTCATCGAGAGCAAGCTGGACGGCCCGGTCGATGCGCGCAGCGCGGCGCGGTTCCAGAAGCTGACCGGCGGAAACGCCCTATTCCTGAGGCAGCTGTTGGCCGATCAGGTGGCCGCCGGGCGGATGCGTAAAACGGCCGGCGTATGGATGTGGGACGGCGACGTCGCGGTCTCGGCGAGCCTGTCCGACACGGTGGGCCGTCAGATGGGCCGACTGAACCCGCGGGTGGCGATCGTGGTCGACACGTTGTCGCTGTGCGAGCCGCTGGCGGTAGAGGTGTTGTGCGACGTGGCGCGGCGCCGCGACCTTGCGGCCGCCGAGCAGATGGGCCTGGTCAGCATCGAACGCACCGCTGCCGGGTTGACGGCCAGGCTTGCCCACCCGCTGTTCGGTGAGCTGCGCCGCGCCAGCGCCGGCGAGCTGTATCTGTCGGAGATCCGCGGCAGGCTGGCGGCGCGGCTGGGCGAGCAGGGCGACGCCGACATGCAGGCCACGGTGCGCCGCGCGCTGTTGCGTCTCGAGTCGGACCTCGGTCCCGATCCCGAGCTCTACCTGGAATCCGCACAGCATGCGATGACCCTGCTGGATCTGGATCTGGCCGACCGATTCGCCACCGCCGCAACCGAAGCCGGTGCGCCCGGGGCGGCGGGGGTGCGGGCCATGAATCTGGCGTTGTTGGGGCGGGGAGAGCCGGCAGAAGCGGCGCTGCGCGCACTGGCCGACAGCGACCTGCCCGACCGCCACCACTGGGCGACCGTGCGGGCGGCCAACCTGATGTGGCATCTCTTCGACCCCAAAGCCGCTGCGGAGGTCCTCGACGGTCTCGCCTCGTCCAATGCCGAGACCCCGGCCCAACGAGCGGAGCGGTTGGCGGTGCAGGCGTGCCTGGATGCGGTGGCGGCACGCTGTACGGCCGCTGCCGAAAATTCCCGCGCCGCATTGGATTTCCCCGAATTGCCCGGATTCCACGCGATGATGGCGTCGCTGGCGTTGATCATGGCGATGGGTGCGCTGGGACAGGTCGACGAGCTCGCCGGCGTGGCCGAGCAGGCGCTGCGGCGTGCGACGACGTCGTTTCAGGCATCCCATATGCGGTTCTGGTTCGGGGCCGTCTACGGACGCGCCTGCCGGTTGACCGGTCGTATCGATGAATTCGTCGGCACGGCAAGGCAATTGGCCGAATCGTCCCGCGACATTCCCGGTTTGGCGTACGCCAACCTGGCCCTACTGTCGGGCAACGCCGAGCTGGCACGCGGCGCCGTCGCCGAGGCGGCCCGGTTGGTGCACGAGGCGGTGGCCGGAGTTCAAATACATTATGTGACAACGGGTTTACGGCCGGCGAGCTATTTCGCGTTGGCCGAGGCGCACGCCAAGCTCGGACAGGCCGACGACGCGAACGACGCGGTCACCGCGGCGCGGTCATCTGTGCCGGCCGATTTTCTGTTCATGCATACCGGCTTGTCTCTGGCCGACGGGTGGGCGATGGCGGCCGGCGGCCGGCTGGGCGAGGCGGTGGCATGCGTGCGGGACGCCGCACGTCTTGCCCGCGACCGCGGCCAGCCCACCCACGAGCTGGCCTGCATCCAGGCGGCGGCGCAATGGGGCGATGCCTCGCAGGCGGCGCGGGCGCGGGAACTGGCCGACGCGCTGTCGCTACCGCTGGCCGACGCCGTCGCGGCGCATGCCCAAGCGCTGTCGACCGGCGACGGTGAAGGTCTGCTGGCGGCCTCGGCGGCCTACCGGAGGGTGGGGGATCGGGTCGCGGCCGCCGACGCGGCGGCCCAGGCATCGGTGGTGTTCGACGAAGGCCAGCACCATCGCCGCGGGCTGTACGCCGCGGCGGTGGCCAGGGAACTGGCCGACGAGTGCGGCGGCTTGCACACGCCGGCGCTGCACACCCCGACGGGCCTGAAACTGTCCGGGCGCCAGCGCGACGTCGTCGAACTGGTGGTGGCCGGCCTGTCCAACCGGGAGATCGCCGAGAAGCTGGTGATGTCGGTGCGAACCGTGGAGGGCCACGTGTACCGGGCCTGCCAGCGGGTGGGAGCGCAGTCCCGCGAGGAGCTGACGTCGATCATCCGATCGGGCCCCTGCGCCTCGCCCACACCCTAGAGACCCAGCAGCCGCGCCGAGGCCCACAGCGCGACCACCGCCACGGCCAGCGACGCGGGCACGGTGCACACCCCGAGGCGGGTGTATTCGCCGACCCCGGCGTCGACGTCGTGCTGGCGTAACACGCGCCGCCACAACAGGTTCGACAATGATCCGACGTAGGTGAGGTTGGGGCCGATGTTGACCCCGATCAGCACCGCGAGCACGGCCACCGGCCCACTCGGCGCAACCAGCGGCAGCAGCACCAGCGTGGCCGGCAGATTGTTGACGACGTTGGCCAGCACGGCGGCTATCGCGGCGATGGCGAGCAGCGCGGGCAGGCCCGCGCCCGACGGCAGCACCGCCGACATCGCCCTGTCCATCCCGTTGAGCATGACCGCCTGCACCACGACGCCCAGCGCCAGCACGAAGACCAGGAACGAGACGTTCACCGAGCGCAC
>DASTKA010000147.1:0-8866 GCA_035716165.1 Mycobacterium sp.
CGTGGTCAGGGTTTGACCGTTCCACGACGTGGCCGGTCGCAGCGCCACCGCGCGCGACAGCACCCCCGACCCGGACGAGACCAGCAAGATGTCCCAGGGCTTGTCCGACGGCTGCGGTGCCGGCACCCGAAAAGCCAACCCGATGAAGTCGGGCAGCGCACCTGGCGTGCCGGTGGCCTTCGACACGCGCGCAACAATCTCCGACGAGGCGATCGGCAAGCCGCGGGCCGCCGGTGCGACGCGTTCGATGAAGCCCTCGGCCAGCACGCCGACGGGATGGAAGAACCGCTTACCCCGGATCGCGGACCCCCACTGGAAGGGCAACGCCGCGAGTTCGAAAACGTTCACCGGCGGCGGATTCCCATTCTGCGCCGGGAGAAACAAGACCGCGCGATCAGTTGTGCCGGCTGATCATTCGCTGCCCGGGAGGCTGTTGTTGTGGGCTGTAGGTGTGGCTGTCGATGAAGACCTGCGCCATGACCGCCTGCCACGACTCGATCTGCGGCGCGGATCTCCAGGTGCCCTCGACCAATCCCACGATGATGGCGTTGTTGTCGTCGGCCAGCGAGTAGACCGGCCCGCCGAAGTCCCTGCTGTCGGACGCCATGTCGGTGACGGCGAAGCGGCCATTGCCCACCGAGGTGACCGACCCGCATCGCTGGCCGGTCGCGCTGCGTAGCTGACACACGGGCATGCCCGGCTGCGCGCGCAGATTCGGTGTGGATCCCAGATGGCGCCCCGTGGGCAGCACATCGGTGGGCGTCATATCGGGTGCGATCGCGATGACTTCGTATTCGACGGGCAGCATCGAGGTGTCCGCGCTCGCGTCGGCGTCGACTTGGCGACGGCCGAGCACCACGGACCCGATCGGCTTGCGATCACGGTTGGTCACCACCACCGACTGCCCGCCGTCGCACTGGCCGCTGGTCATGGCGACCCGCAACCGCGGCTCGACCATGCCCACCATGCAAACCGTGTTGCCTTGGCGGATTTCCATTCCGGGGAACACCGTGCCGCCTGGGTCGGCGGCCGCCTGACCCGGTGCGGCAAGAAGCATCGTGGTGCATGTGGATGCGATCGCCAGCCGGTGCCACCGGCGGCCTGGCTCTTCCATCGGGACGCATCACCCCTCACGTCCATCAGGGGTCTGTCGCGTTTGCTACTCGACGCGCGTATACCCGCCGCATAGGGGGCCAAACCGCATCCGCCCCGGCCGCCAAGCGAACGCGCATTGATGGCCAAAAAGCCGGGAAACGAATGCTTCACCAGGGCATTCGGCCATATCGATATCTGACCGCTCACCTCAGCGGTAGGCTCCGAACAGGTTGAGTTCACAGCTGCGTCTCTATGCGGGAGCGGCGCAAAACGCTGTCACTCCCTCTCACCACCACTCGATAGGCGCTTCCCATGGCTGCTATTCGCTCCGCACAATCAGCGGACCAACACGACCCCGCACGGTGCCGGTACACGGCTCACTTCGACGGGGCACACCTATTCGTCTATGCACGCAACCTCGGTACGGTCCTGCGCGTCGACGGCGAGATCGACGCCTCGAACGCATCAGACTTCAACCAGGCGGTCCGTAAGTTGGCTCGGCTCAAGACCCCCTTGGTGCTCGACTTGAGTCATCTGCGGTTTATCAGCGTGGACGGTTTCCGGACGCTGCTGTTCCTCAACGATGAGCTTCGAAAAGCGCGGGTGTACTGCGGCGTCGTCGGCGGAGCGGCGGTTCGCCCGCTCCTACGAATCGTGCACGACAACGGATTGCCGGTCGCCGGTTCGGTGCCCGAGGCCTTTCAAAACCTCGACGACATTCTGCGAGCGCGGCGTCAGATCCTGACCGACCTGGCGCGAGCCCGGCCACCGCGACCCCGGGCCACACACAACGCTGCGTCCTAACCCTTGCACGGGTTAGGGTTTGGGCTCTTCACCCAATTCGTCTTGGAAGCTCCGTAACGCCTCGATCAGCGCCGACAGCACTCGATGCGCGGCGGTCAGGTCCGTATCCGGGAGCTCGGCGAGCGCGATCCGGGTGTGGGCGCCCAGCGGGCTGAAAAACGACCGCGCGGTGGCCCGGCCGGATTCGTCGTTGCGCAACACGACCTTTCGCCGGTCCGCCGGATGGTTGTCGCGACGGATATGGCCGCCGTCGATCAGCCGGTCCACCAGGTAGGTGATCGCGGAACCCGAAAGTCCCATCCGCTGGCTGAGGTCGCCGGAGGTCATCGGCCGGCCACCGGTTTCAGCCACCATGATGTGGAGCAGGGCTCGAAAATCATTGGGTCGCAAGCTGTGCAACAGCGCGAACAACCGGCCGACCTGATCGGACCCGGTTGACAATTCCCGCAGATCGGCCGAGATCAGCGACTCCAGCTCATCGCGGCCGCAGCGCTGCGCATCAGCGTCCATAACACTGTGCAGCGTATCGCCAATCGGCCAGTCATTTCAGTTACTTAATGTTTAAGCCAGTGAGCCGTTCGACGCGGAGCCGCCTGGCGTGCGTGGTCGCCCGCTCGGCTGGCGCACGGCGGCAAAGTTCATTAAATTAATGTTTAAGTTATTGAACAAGGTGGTATCTGCTAGCGGGCGACGCGAGGCGCGTCTGACGGTCAGCGCTGTGGTTTTACCTTTCTTACCGGCGGGTATGAAAGTTTGGACCGCGCAGGCCTGGGCATGCCGAGCCGTCCGGGAGGGAGCGCTTGCGCACATGAGGGCTTTGTCGTTTTCGCCTGCCACGGCCTCGCCGCCGGTGGCGATCGGTTGGCTGACCGCGGACGATTTCGCAGCATGGCGATCGGACGTAAGGCGGATGGTGTTGGGCGATGTGGCCGATTTCGTCGCCGCGCGCCGCGTCGGCGAACTCGACGATGCGCGCATCGACGCCGCCGGCGATATTCTGGTCCAGTTCGTCTCGGGGGGTAAGTGCCTGCGGTCGACATTCGTGTACCTGGGCTGGTTGTGCGGTGCGCCGCCGGACGTCACGGCCCTGCGCGCCGCGGCCAGTTTCGAATTGGTGCACGCGTTTGCGTTGCTGCAAGACGACGTCATGGATGATTCCGACGAACGGCGCGGGCGCCCGTCGGCGCATCGCCAATTCAGTCAATGGCATCGCGAGCGCGGATTGTCCGGCTCGTCGCGCCGATTCGGTGAATCCGCCGCCATCTTGCTGGGCGACCTCTGCCTCATCTGGGCGGAACAGATGCTGCGCGACAGCGGCGTCGAGTCTCGCCGTCTGCAGCGCGCATGGCCGCGCTACGACGCCATGCGCACCGAGCTCGCCGTTGGTCAATTCGCCGACTTGACCAACGATGCGCGCCAGATGCCCGGTCTGGAGGTCGTGCTGGACGTGGCACGGCGCAAGTCGGGCAATTACACCGTGCGCAGACCGCTGGAAATCGGCGCGGCCATGGGCGAATGCGACGACCGAACGCTGTCCCAACTGGGCCAATACGGTGCCGCCGTCGGAGAGGCATTCCAGCTTCGTGACGATGTGCTCGGCGTTTTCGGTTCGCCCGCGATCACGGGCAAGCCATGTGCGGGCGATCTGCTCGAGCGCAAGGCGACGAGCGTCGTGGTGGCCGCCCACCAGCTGGCCGATGCGCCGACTCGGCGTGAACTCAGCGCGCTCGCGATCCGTGAAACCCTCGATGACAAGGCGATCGACAGGTGGAAGACGCTGATCGTGGAGACGGGAGCGGTGCAGCTGATCGAGGAGATGATCGGCGATCGTCTTGCTTCCGCCCGTGACCACCTCAGCGACTTGCCGATTGACGAGCCGGTGCGCACCGCGCTGGCCGAAATGGCGGCCGTCTGCACCGATCGCGCAGAATGAGTAGCACCGACTGGGGAGCCTGTTGAGCATGCGGACCATCGAAGGGCGCGGAGATCACGTTGTGGTGGTGGGCGCCGGGCTGGCCGGCCTTTCCGCCGCGTTGCACCTGGCCGGTCGGGGCCGCACGGTCACGGTGGTGGAGCGCGAGCCGTGGCCGGGCGGGCGGGCCGGCCGCCTCGACATCGGCGGCTACCGCATCGACACCGGGCCGACGGTGCTCACGATGCCGGACATCATCGACGAGACGTTCGCGGCCGTGGGCGAGAGACTTTCCGACCGCATGGAGTTGATGACGGTCGATCCGGCCTATCGCGCGGTGTTCGCCGACGGCAGCGCATTGGACGTGCACAGCGATGCAGACCGGATGGCCGACGCCGTCGCAGAGTTCGCTGGCTTCGGGCAGGCAGCGGGTTATCGACGGCTTCGGGAGTGGCTCACACGGCTGTACCGGACCGAGTTCGACGGGTTCATCGCCGCGAACTTCGATTCACCGCTGTCGCTGCTCACCCCGCAGTTGGCGAAGCTGACCGCGATCGGCGGCTTCCGCAAATGGGACCGGATGGTCAAGCGGTACATCAGCGACCCGCGGCTACAGCGGATCTTCACCTTCCAGTCGCTGTACGCGGGCGTGGCGCCGCGCGACGCACTGGCGGTGTACGCGGTCATCGCCTACATGGACACCATCTCGGGCGTGGTGTTTCCGCGTGGCGGGGTACGCGCGCTGCCCGACGGGCTGGCGGCCGCGGCCGCCGACGCCGGCGTCCGATTCTGTTACGGCGCAACAGTTACCGCGCTCGAACGCACCGGCGGCCGGGTCAGCGCCGTGGTGACCGAACAGTCCGGAGGCATCGCCTGCGATGCGGTGGTATTGACCACCGAGCTGCCGCAGACCTACGCCCTGCTGGGCCGCACACCGCGTCGCGCGGTGCGGTTACGACCCGCGCCCTCGGCCGTCGTGGCGCACCTGGGTTGTCCCACCGTCCCAGCCGGGACCGCCCACCACACGATCCTGTTCGGCGACGCATGGGATCAGACCTTCACCGACATCGTCCGCGACGGACAGCTCATGCGGGACCCGTCGTTATTGGTCACCCGGCCGACGGCCAGCGACCCGACCCTGGCCCCCGAAAGGCGCGATCTGCTCTACGTGCTCGCCCCCGCGCCGAACCTGGATCGAGGCAGCATCGATTGGGCCAGCGGCGGTGGGGCCTATGTCGAGGACATGATCACGCGCGTCGCCGACCGGTTGCTACCCGGTTTACCCGACGACGCAACGGTTTTGGATGTCGTCACGCCCGCCGACTGGGCGCGTCAGGGCATGGCGGCCGGTAGCCCGTTCGCGCTCGCCCACACGTTCGGCCAGACGGGTCCGTTTCGTCCGGGCAACATGGTGCGCGGCATCGACAACGCGGTGCTCGCCGGGTCCTCCACGGTGCCCGGCGTCGGTGTTCCGACCACGCTGATCTCCGGGCGGCTCGCCGCCGACCGCATCACCGGCATGCCCGCGCGGTCCGCCGTGCACTTCGACATGAAAGCCGGGTTGCCATGATGCGCAGCGAGTTGACCGCGGCCGGAATCGACGATCCGCGGCTGCGCGACGGGTACCGCCAGTGCCGGGAACTCAACGCCGCGCATGGACGCACCTTTTTCCTCGCCACCCGGCTGCTCGCGCCCGACCAGCGGCCACCGGTGCACGCCCTGTACGGCTTCGCCCGCTACGCCGACGACATTCTCGACGACCTCGACCCAGGAGTCGGCGCCGACGTTCGCGGCCGGCGGCTACAGCAGCTTTCGGAGCGGTTCTTCTCCAATGGTGCTCATCTGGAGGATCCGCTGGTGGCCGCGGTAACCGACACGGTGCGGCGCTATCAGATCAGCCCCGGGCTGTTCGAGGACTTTTTGGCGTCGATGCGGATGGATCTCACAGTCACCGACTATCCCGACCGCGAAGCCCTCAACCGCTACATGCGAGGCTCCGCGGAAGCGATTGGCCTGCAAGTGCTTCCGATATTGGGAACCGTGACGGCCGAGCAGGAGGCCGCGCCGTACGCCGCGGCACTGGGCAGGGCCTTCCAGCTCACCAATTTCCTGCGCGATGTCGACGAGGACCTGCAGCGCGGCCGGGTCTACCTGCCCGCCGACGAACTGGCCGCCGACGGGGTCGATCGAGAGCTGTTGACGTGGTGCCACACGCACCGGCGCACCGATCCACGGGTGCGCCGGGCCCTGGTCGCCCAGCACGAAATCGCCCGTCAGACTTACCGATTCGCGGCCGACGGCATCGCCACCCTGGCGCGCCGCTCGCGACCGTGCGTGGCGACCGCGGCGGCGCTGTACTCCGAGATCCTGGACTGCATCGAAAGAAGCGACTTTGCGGTGTTCGATCACCGGGCCACGGTCGGCAAGGCTCGACGCCTTCGGGTCGCCGGTGCGGGACTGATACGGTCGTGGCGGGCGCGGAACAGCGCACGGGGCGTTCGTCAATCGGGGGCCGCATGAGCGATCGGTGGCAATACCTGGCGGTGCTGGCCGCATGCCTGGTGATCACCGCACCGCTCGAGATCCTCGGCCCCGGCGTCTACCGGCAGTGGCGACGGGTCATCAAGGCGGTCGTGCCGGTGGCCATCGTGTTCCTGGTCTGGGATGAGATCGCGGTCGCCGCGCACGTGTGGACGTACGACCGCGCCTACCTGTGCGGTCTGAGCATCCCGTTCCGGGTGCCGATCGAAGAGGTGCTGTTCTTCCTCGTCATTCCGGTGTGCGCGTTGCTGACCTACAACGCCGTGACCACCCTCCTGGAAAAGGTGCAGCGCCGATGACCGGCCTCGGCTACACCGTGCCCGCGGCGCTGGCGGTATTGCTGGTCTGCGCACTGGAATTGGGGGTGCTGCGGACGGGGCTGTTCCGGCGCCCGGCGTATTGGCTGTCGATGCTGATCGTGCTGGGATTCCAGATTCCGGTGGACGGCTGGCTGACCAAACTCAGCTCCCCCATCGTGATCTATGACGATAAGCAGCTGAGTGGCCTGCGTTTCCCGTTCGACATCCCGGTCGAAGATTTTCTGTTCGGCTTCGCGCTGGTCACCGCGGTGCTGCTGCTGTGGGAGCGGCAACGTGCGCGTCGGTGATGCGGGTCCCGCCGATTTGGCGGCCGCGTTCGACGCGGGCGCTACGGCCTACGACAGGCTGGTCGGCGCCAGCCCCGGCTACCATGCGCAGTTGTCATTGTCGGCCCGACGGATGCGGATTCCCGCCCGCGGCAAGGGATTACGGTTGCTCGACGCCGGGTCCGGAACGGGCGCCTCGACGGCCGCACTGCTCGGCGTCGCACCGGAGGCCGAGATCGTCGCCGTGGACGCGTCGCGGGGAATGCTCGACGCGGCGCTCGCGAAGGACTGGCCCGGCTCGGTGCGCTTCGTGCACACCCCCGTCGAACAGCTCGCGGAGCGGGGTATCACCGGACCGTTCGACGGCATCCTGGCCGCCTACCTGATTCGCAACGTCGCCGACCGCGACGGTCAACTGCGAAAGTTCCGCGAGTTGTTGCGCCCCGGGGGCACCCTGGCGGTGCACGAATATTCGGTGCGCGACTCGCCCGCCGCCACCCGCATCTGGCACGCCGTCTGTTGGGGCATCATCATCCCGGCCGGATGGTGGCGCACGCGGGACGCCGGGCTGTACCGATACCTGTGGCGCAGCGTGCTGGCGTTCGACGGCGCTGCGCGGTTTCGGGCTCGCCTCGCCGACGCCGGCTTCACCGCGGTCCACAGCGAGACGATGCCCGGCTGGGAGGCCAACATCGTGCACACCTTTTTGGCGGACGCGCCGCGATGACAGTCGATCGGCGTCGTCGAACGTACTCCGCGCCAACGGGATTGCCTGATGCCGGCGCACTGAAGTCACGCCCTAAGGTGGCCGTCGTCGGCGGCGGGATCGCCGGGCTGACCGCCGCCACCGGGCTGGCCGAGCGCGGCGTCGCCGTCGAGGTCATCGAAAGCGAGCACTACCTCGGCGGCCGGGTGGGGGGCTGGACCGAGCGGGACGGCGACGCCGATCTCGCGATGAACCGCGGCTTCCACGCCTTCTTCCGGCAGTACTACAACCTGCGCGCCCTGCTGCGCCGAATCGACCCCGGACTGCGGATGCTCACTCCCGTCGAGGATTACCCGCTGATCGACGGGGCGGGCCGGCGCGACAGCTTCCGCGGGCTGCCGCGCACCCCACCGTGGAACGCGGTGGTCTTCGCGGCGCGCAGCCCGACGTTTCGGCTGCGTGACTTCACCCGCATCGACGCGCGCGCGGCCGCACCGCTGGCCGCGGTATCGGTGCCCGGCACCTACCAGCGCCTTGACCACACCGACGCCGCGACGTTTCTCGAGGACATCCGATTCCCCGAGGCCGCACGCCATCTGGCGTTCGAGGTGTTCTCCCGCAGCTTCTTCGCCGACCCTTCCAACCTCTCCGCGGCCGAGTTGGCGACCATGTTTCACATCTACTTCCTGGGGTCGTCCGAAGGCCTGATCTTCGACGTGCCGTCGGCGAATTACGACAGCGCCCTGTGGCAGCCGTTGCGCGGCTACCTCGAGGGGCGGGGTGTGCGGTTCCGGCTCGCCACCAAAGTTCTGAGCGTCGACACGCAGCCGGCGAATTCCTTTCGGGTGCGCACCGATTCCGACGAGCACTCCGACGTCGACGCCGTCGTATTGGCCACCGACATCGCGGGTTTACAGCGGATCGTTGCGGCGTCGAGCGGCCTGGGCACCGACGACTGGCGCGCCCGGATATCACGGCAGCGCACCGCGCCACCGTTCGCCGTGCATCGGTTGTGGCTCGACCGCCCGGTCGCGGCGCACCGGCCGGCGTTCCTGGGCACGGCCGGCCACGAGCCCCTCGACAACATCAGCGTGCTGGAGCGCTACGAACGCGAAGCCCGCGAGTGGGCCGGCGCGCATCACGGTTCCGTCGTCGAACTGCATTCGTACGCATTGGCTTCCGCGCCGTCCCGCGCGGCCGCGCTACGCCAATTGCACAGGGT
>DASTKA010000148.1:0-5444 GCA_035716165.1 Mycobacterium sp.
GCGCGTAATTGGACAACACCATCAGCCGCGGGATGTGATGCACCCAGCCGTGGTCGCGCACCTGGGCCAGCACGTCTTTGAGGCAGCGTGCCTCGACCGCGTCGGCGTCGAGGCCGGCGAACCAATCCGGTAGTGCCGCAAAGGCTTTGAGCGCGTTGCGGCGCCGATAGCCGGGTCCGAAATGCCAGTAGACGTGCCAGATGTAGTCACGCCACCCGATCAGCTGGCGGATGTAACCCTCGACGCTGTTCAGCGCGGCGTTTCCCGCGCGGTAGGCGTCCTCGGCCGCATATGCGCATTCCAGCGGATCGAGCAGGCCCTGGTTCATGGGCGCCGACAACAGGCTGTGGGCCATGAAGCGGTCCCCGGACAGCATGGCGTCCTCGTGAGAGCCGAAGTGCGGCAGTCGATCCCGCAGAAACACGTCGAAGGCGGACTGCGCTTCGGTTGCGGTGACGGGGAATTCGCGCGGCCCATCGCGGCCGACGAAGGCCACGGCGCCGTCCCGCTCCCAGCGGTCCAGGTCGGCGCGCACCTGCTCGTCGATCTCGTCTTCGTCGGGTCGCCAGGGTGCGGGCACGCCCAGGCTTTTGGCGTCCTTGGGCGGCGGCTCGCGGTTGTCGGCGTCGAAATTCCACCGCCCTCCGGCCGGTTCGCCCCCGTCCATCAACAGATCGAACCGGCGGCGTGCGTCGCGGTAGAAGTTCTCCAGCAGCAGCGTGCGTTGCCGTCGGGACCAGTCTTCGAAGTCGGCTCGATCGGTGCAGAAGCCGCGCGCGGGCAGCACCTCGATACCTGCGATAGACCGCACGAACCGGTCAGCCGCCCGCGAAGTGGGCTGACACACGGTGATGCGCCCATCCAGCCGTTCCAGCGCCTCGCGATAGGTGCGGGTCTGGAAGAACTGCGCCTGATCACCAAGTTCGGCCGCGCGGTGACGCAGCGCGGACAGCACGAGGTGGGCCTTGCGGCGGTGGAATCGGCGGCGTTCGAACACCGCGCGGGACTCGATGAGCAACACCGGCTGGTCGGGACGGTCCAGGAAGTGCGGGCCGAGTTGGTCGGCGAAACACCAGCGCCGCTCGGCCGATTCCATCCATCTGACCTACCCGGAGCGGACCCCGCTCAACCGGGTCCGGAAGCCGCGCGGTGTGACCGGCGCCGCACCGTGAGACCCTCGTGGCGCTTGCGCGCACAGTTCGTCATCTGGCGTGCACCGACACGTCACAGCGCCGATGCCGACTAGCTCATCGACTACGCCACGTTTGGGGTCATGAGCATTGCTTCGGTCCTCATACCCAGCGATAAGCCCACCGGCACGGCCAGCAGTTCGGCCGCGCCCCGCTACTCCCTGTTGCTGTCCACCGACCCCGCCATGATCGAGGCGGCGCAGCGACTCCGGTTCGACGTGTTCAGCAGCACGCCGGGCTTCGCACTGCCGGCGGCAGACCAGGACGGCCGGGACGTCGACAGGTTCGACGAGTTCTGTGACCACCTGCTGGTGCGCGACGACGACACCGGTGAGCTGGTCGGTTGCTACCGCATGCTGGCCCCGGCGGGGGCCATCGCGGCCGGCGGGCTCTACACCGCCACCGAGTTCGACATCCGCGCGCTCGACCCGCTGCGGCCGTCGCTGGTCGAGATGGGACGCGCCGTGGTGCGCGACGGGCATCGCAACGGCGGCGTCGTGCTGTTGATGTGGGCGGGCATCCTGGCCTACCTGGACCGCTACGGCTACGACTACGTGACCGGGTGCGTGTCGGTGCCCATCGGCGGCGATGGCGACGGGCAGGCACCCGGAAGTCAGCTGCGCGGCGTCCGCGACTTCATCCTCAGCAGGCACGCCGCCCCACCGGGATATCGGGTGTACCCGCACCGGCCGGTGGTCGTCGACGGAATCGGGATCGATGACATCGCGCCGCCGGCGCGGCCCTCGGTTCCGGCGCTGATGCGCGGTTACCTGCGGCTGGGCGCCCAGGTGTGCGGCGAACCCGCCCACGACCCCGACTTCGGAGTCGGCGATTTCTGCGTCCTGCTGGGCAAAGCGCACGCCGACACCCGATATCTCAAACGGCTCCGATCTGTGTCCGCCGCCGCCGAGATGAACGAGGCGGGCGGGAAGAGATGAACGCCCCCGCGGGCACCGGGCACCCCTGGCTGCCGCGCGCATCGTGTGATGCCGCTTGTGTGGGTGCGGGCGACGTCGTGGCGCCACGCCGGCCGCTGGCGACGCTGCGGGTCACCCTTCGCCTCACGCTGGCGCTGCTGCTGGCGCCGGGGCTGCCGCTGCTGGCCGTGCCGCTGCCGGGCCGCACCCGCGTCCAGCGCATCTATTGCAGGCTGGTGCTGCGCTGCCTGGGCGTTCGAATCACCGTGACGGGCAACCCGATTCGCAATCTGAGCGGGGTGCTGGTGGTGAGCCCGCACATGTCCTGGCTCGACGTCTTCGCCATCGGGTCGGTGCTGCCCGGGTCGTTCGTCGCGCGCGCCGACATGTTCACCGGCCGCGCGACCGGGGTGGTGGCCCGCATTTTGAAGATCATCCCGATCGAGCGGTCCAGCCTGCGGCGGTTGCCCGGTGTTGTGGACGCGGTCGCCCGCCGGCTGCGCGCCGGGCAGACCGTGGTGGCGTTCCCGGAGGGCACCACGTGGTGCGGTCGGGACCGCGGCGCCTTCTACCCGGCGATGTTCCAGGCCGCGATCGACGCCGGCCGTCCGGTGCAGCCCGTGCGGCTGACCTACCACCACGTCGACGGCAGCCTCTCGACGGTGCCGGCCTTCGTCGGCGACGAGACTCTGCTCAGCTCGATTCGCCGGCTGCTCGTCGTGCCGCGCACCCTCGCGCGGGTGCACGTCGAGTCTCTGCAGCTCCCGGGGACGGACCGGCGCGCCCTGGCCGGTCGCTGCCAGTCCGCGGTCGGCGCCGGCACGTCCCGGCGCGCTGGTCACGGGCACGTGCTGGTGGCCTGAGCAAACGGGCGGGCCGGTATCGTGGTGCGCGTCATGGTCTACCTGGATCACGCCGCCACCACCCCGATGCACCCCGCCGCCGTCGAGGCGATGACGGCTGTACTCGGCACGGTCGGCAACGCGTCCTCGCTGCACACCAGCGGCCGGGCGGCCCGGCGGCGCATCGAGGAATCCCGGGAACTGATCGCCGACAAGCTGGGCGCCCGCCCCTCTGAGGTCATCTTCACCGCCGGCGGTACCGAGAGCGACAACCTGGCGGTCAAGGGCATCTACTGGGCCCGACGAGGAGCCGATCCGCGCCGCCGGCGCATCGTCACCAGCGAGGTCGAACACCACGCCGTCCTGGACTCGGTGAACTGGCTCGTCGAACACGAGGGCGCCGAGGTCACCTGGCTTCCGACCGCCGCCGACGGGTCGGTCTCGGCGGCGGCGCTGCGCGAGGTTCTCACACGTCACGACGACGTCGCGCTGGTCTCGGTGATGTGGGCCAACAACGAGGTCGGCACCGTCATGCCGGCCGCCGAACTCGCCGCCGTCGCCGCTGAATTCGGCGTCCCGATGCACAGCGACGCCGTTCAGGCGGTGGGGCAGTTGCCGGTCGACTTCGCCGCCAGCGGCTTGTCGGCCATGAGCGTGACCGCACACAAGTTCGGCGGCCCGCCCGCGGTGGGTGCGCTGCTGCTGCGCCGCGACGTCACGTGCGTGCCGCTGGCGCACGGAGGCGGGCAGGAGCGGGATATCCGTTCGGGCACCGCCGATGTCGCCGGTGCGGTCGGAATGGCGGCGGCGGTCCGGATCTCGGTCGACGGGCTAGAGGTCAACAGCGCCCGGTTGCGCACGTTGCGTGACCGTCTGGTCGACGGCGTGCTGGGCGGCATCGACGACGTCACCCTCAACGGGGCCCGCGATCCGCTGCGACTTCCCGGCAACGCGCACTTCACCTTCCGCGGCTGCGAGGGTGACGCGTTGTTGATGCTGTTGGACGCCAATGGAATCGAGTGTTCGACCGGATCGGCGTGCACCGCCGGTGTGGCGCAGCCATCGCACGTGCTGATCGCCATGGGCGCCGACGCGACCACCGCCCGTGGGTCTCTGCGACTGTCGTTGGGACACACCAGTTCCGACGCAGATGTCGATGCGGTGTTGCGGGTACTGCCCGGGGCGGTGGACCGCGCCCGGCGCGCCGCGCTGGCCGCCGCGGGGGCGTCCTAGATGAAGGTGCTTGCTGCCATGAGCGGTGGCGTCGACTCGTCGGTCGCCGCTGCCCGGATGGTCGACGCCGGACACGATGTTGTCGGCGTGCACCTGGCTTTGTCCAGCGCGCCCGGGACGCTGCGCACCGGCTCGCGGGGGTGCTGCTCGAAGGAGGATGCCTCCGATGCCCGCCGCGTCGCGGATGTGCTCGGAATTCCGTTCTACGTGTGGGATTTCGCGGAGCGGTTCAAGTCAGACGTCATCGACGAATTCGTGTCGTCGTATGCGCGCGGGGAAACACCCAACCCGTGCGTGGTGTGCAATCAGAAGATCAAGTTCTCGGCCCTGTCGGCCAAAGCCGTTGCGCTGGGCTTCGATACCGTGGCCACCGGCCATTACGCCCGGCTGTCGCAGGGCCGGTTGCGTCGCGCCGTCGACATCGGCAAGGACCAGTCTTACGTGCTCGCGGTGTTGAGCGCCGAGCAGTTGCGTCACGCGGCCTTCCCGATCGGCGACACGCCCAAGCCGCAGATCCGGGCCGAAGCCGCGCGGCGCGGCCTGACCGTCGCCGAAAAGCCGGACAGCCACGACATCTGCTTCATCCCCTCGGGCAACACCCGCGCCTTCCTGGGTGAGCGCATCGGGGTGCGCCGGGGTGCCGTGGTCAACGCCGACGGCACGGTGCTCGCCGAGCACGACGGCGTACACGGCTTCACCATCGGCCAGCGCAAGGGGCTCGGCATCGCCGGGCCCGGACCCGATGGCCGCCCGCGCTACGTGACCGCGATCGACGCGGAGACGGCCACCGTGCGGGTGGGCGAGGCGGCCGATCTCGAGATACGCGAAATCGTAGGGCGGACACCGATTTTCACCTCGGGTGTCGCGCTGTCGGGCCCGGCGGAGTGCGCGGTTCAGGTGCGCGCGCACGGCGATACCGCCGACGCGATAGCCGAACTGGTCAACGACGAGCTCGTCGTGCGGCTGCGCGCCCCGATGCGCGGCGTGGCGCGAGGCCAGACGCTGGTGCTCTATCGTCGCGACCCCGACGGTGACGAGGTGCTCGGCAGCGCCACCATCTCCGGCACCACCCGCTGAATGGCGGCTACCGCGGCATGTTGGCGGAGATATTCGTCATCACAATGTCTGACACCGATTGCGCGAACCCGCAGAAGGTGACCTCGAGCATGGCCACCGACAGGATCCGGTAGTCGCGGCCGCACCCGCCGGGCCGCAGGCGCAGCGAAGTGCCGTCGGCCTTCCAGTCGCCGACGTAGAGCTGC
>DASTKA010000149.1:0-9138 GCA_035716165.1 Mycobacterium sp.
TCGGTCGAACCCCTGTCCCAGCACCCGCTCGCCGGCGTATTCGGGACTGAGCCGGTTGAAGGCGGTGCTGTCGCGGTCGATGACCGCGACGTCATGACCGATGCGGGAGAGCCCGTCGGCGACCGACGAACCGACCCGCCCACAGCCCATCACCACTACTCGCAACTTGAAGTCCTCTCGGCTGCGTCAACCGGCAACCCACCTCGGCCAGCCGTTTCGGTCGGCGAACATTCTCCTACGAACGCTACCGCCCAACCCGTCGGGGCCTACTCTTGGCTCTCGTGTCCAAACTTTCAACCGCCACCCGTCGGTTGCTTATCGGTCGGCCGTTTCGCAGCGACCGGCTGAGTCACACGCTGCTGCCCAAGCGGATCGCCTTGCCGGTGTTCGCCTCCGACGCGCTGTCCTCGGTTGCGTATGCGCCCGAGGAGGTCTTCCTGATGCTGTCGGTGGCCGGGGTGACGGCGTACGCGCTGACCCCGTGGATCGGGCTCGCGGTGGCGGCGGTGATGCTGGTGGTGGTCGCCAGCTACCGGCAGAACGTCCACGCCTACCCGTCCGGCGGCGGCGACTACGAGGTGGTCACCACCAACCTCGGCGACACCGCCGGCCTCGTGGTCGCCAGCGCGCTGATGGTGGATTACGTTCTGACCGTTGCGGTCTCGACGGCGTCCGCGATGGCGAACATCGGCTCGGCGATCCCCATCGTGGCCCAACACAAGGTGTTCTTCTGTGTGGTGTCCATCCTGCTGGTGATGGCGCTGAACCTGCGCGGCGTGCGCGAGTCCGGGTTGGCGTTCGCCATCCCGACGTATGCGTTCATCGTCGGAGTCCTCGTCATGATCGGCTGGGGCCTGGTCCGGATCTTCGTGCTGGGCAATCCACTGCGGGCCGAGTCGGCCGGTTTCCAGATGCACGCCGAGCACGGCCAGGTCGTCGGTTTCGCGCTGGCGTTCCTGGTGGCTCGGTCGTTCTCCTCTGGGTGTGCGGCGCTGACGGGTGTCGAGGCGATCAGCAACGGGGTGCCGGCGTTTCAGAAACCCAAGTCGCGCAACGCGGCGACCACCTTGCTGATGCTGGGCGGTATCGCGGTGACGCTGTTGATGGGCATCATCGTGCTGGCCCAGCAGATCCGCGTGCAGCTGGTCGAGGATCCCGCGACGCAATTGAGTGGCGCGCCCAAGGGTTACTACCAGAAGACTCTGGTCACGCAGCTGGCGCAAACGGTGTTCGGCAGCTTCCACATCGGGTTCCTGCTCATCGCCACGGTGACGGCGCTGATCCTGGTGCTGGCGGCCAACACGGCGTTCAACGGGTTTCCGGTTCTCGGTTCGATTCTGGCGCAGCACAGCTACCTGCCGCGCCAATTGCACACCCGCGGAGACCGATTGGCGTTCTCCAACGGAATCCTGTTCCTGTCCGGGGCGGCGCTGCTGGCGATCATCGCGTTCCGTGGTGAGGTCACCGCGTTGATTCAGCTGTACATCGTCGGCGTGTTCATTTCGTTCACGCTGAGTCAGATCGGCATGGTCCGGCACTGGACCCGGTTGCTGCGCACCGAGACTGATCCGCGGGCCCGGCGCAAGATGATGCGCTCGAGGGTGGTCAACGCGGTGGGATTGCTGTCCACCGGCGCCGTGCTGTTGGTGGTGCTGGTGACCAAGTTCGCGGCCGGGGCGTGGATCGCGCTGTTCGCGATGAGCCTGCTGTTCGGCATCATGAAAATGATTCACCGGCACTACAACACGGTGAACCGCGAATTGGCGGAGCAGGCCGCCGCCCAGGACCACGTGGTGCTGCCCAGCCGCAATCACGCCGTGGTGCTGGTGTCGAAGTTGCACCTGCCGACGCTGCGGGCGCTGGCCTACGCCAGGGCCACCCGCCCCGACGTTCTCGAGGCGGTGACGGTCAACGTCGACGATGCGGAAACGCGCGATCTGGTGCACAAGTGGGAAGAAAGCGATATCAGCGTCCCGCTCAAGGTGATCGCCTCGCCGTATCGCGAAGTGACCCGTCCCGTCCTGGATTACGTGAAGCGGGCCAGGGAAGAGTCGCCCCGCACCGTGGTGACGGTCTTCATCCCCGAATACGTGGTGGGCCATTGGTGGGAACAGGTGTTGCACAACCAGAGCGCTCTACGACTCAAGGGCCGGCTGCTGTTCATGCCGGGTGTCATGGTGACTTCGGTTCCGTGGCAACTGAGTTCGTCGGAACGACGCAGAACCTTGCAGCCGCACGTGGCGCCGGGTGACGCTCGCCGGGGAATCTTCGATTGACCCGCGAATCGACACGCGCACCGCGCGCGGCGGCGCCCCCGGTGGGGGAGCTGACCCTGACCACCGATGCCCCCGCCAACGGCGGCAGCTGCGTCGCGCACCACGAAGGCCGCGTGGTGTTCGTCCGGTACGCGTTGCCCGGTGAGCGGGTGCGGGCCCGGGTCACCGCGGATCGCGGATCCTATTGGCACGCAGAGGCTATCGAGGTCATCGAGCCGGCGGCCGGCCGCATCCCGTCGCTGTGCCCGATCGCCGGGGTGGACGGCGCCGGCTGTTGCGACCTGGCGTTCGCCGGCCCGGAGACGGCCCGCACGCTCAAGGCCGAGGTGGTGGCCAACCAGCTCGAGCGCCTCGGCGGCCATCGCTGGAGCGGTGAGGCCGAGCCCCTGGCGGATTCCGCGCCGACGGGGTGGCGCACCCGCGTTCGGCTCGACGTCGGGCCCGACCGTCGTCCCGGATTTCACCGGTACCACAGCGATGACTTGGTGACCGACCTGCGCTGCGCTCAGCTGCCGGCCGGCATGCTCGACGGCCTCGCCGACCTCCAGTGGCCCCCGGCCGCCCAGCTGCACGTGGCCGTCGACGACGACGGCGTCCGCCACGTGGTGCGCACGCAGCGGCAGGGCAGACACACCGCGACCAAGGTGGTCGAGGGCCGCTACGAGGCGGTGCAGCGGGTGGCGGGGCGCAGCTGGCAGGTGCCGGTCACCGCCTTCTGGCAGGCGCACCGCGATGCCGCGGGCGTGTACAGCGACCTGATCGCCGACTGGGCACAGCTAGGCGCCGGGATGAGCGCGTGGGATTTGTACGGTGGCGCAGGGGTTTTCGCCGCCGTGCTCGGCGATGCCGTGGGCCGGTCCGGGCGAGTGCTCAGCGTCGACACCTCGCGCGGGTCGACCCGGGCCGCGCGGGCCGCCCTGACCGATCTGACCCAGGTCAAGATCGTCACCGACTCGGTGCGCCGCGCGCTGGCCACCGAACGCGGGCGTGCCGATGTCGCGGTGCTTGATCCGCCGCGGGCGGGCGCCGGGCGCGAGGTGATCGACCAGCTGGCCGCCGCCGATGTCCCGCGTGTCGTGCATATCGGTTGTGAGGCAGCATCTTTCGCGCGCGATATCGGGCTCTACCTGGCGCACGGTTACGCCGTCGAGAAGATCAAGGTGTTCGACGCGTTTCCGCTGACCCATCACACCGAATGCGTCGCGCTGCTGACCCGTTAGGCACGACCGGCTAGACTGCGTCGCGGTGTGCCGGGAAGTCTGGTCGGCGATGTGATGGTCGACCGATCGAAAGGCGCGCGTGCGTGACCGAGACTCTGCGTTGGGCGCTGCTGGTCCTCTTCTCCAGCGCAGTCGGTTTGGTTGCGGTGTTGGCGAATCGACTCACCGAGCGGGTCAAGATCCCCGTGGCGCTGCTCGTGTTGGTCGGAGCCGCGGTCGCGGTGCATGCCGTGCCGGCGGTGCAGCCGCCGTCCGAGCGGATCGTGGAACGGGTTATCACCATCGCGTTGGTGTTGGTGTTGTTCGACGGCGGCATGCACATCGGGCCTTCGCGTTTCCGCGCGGCAGCGGTTCCGATCCTGTCGGTGGGCGTCGTGGGCACCGTCCTCACCGCGGCGGGGGCGGCACTGGTGCTGCATTACGCATGCGGAATCGGCTGGTTTCCCGCGGTGCTCGTGGCCACAGCCGTGGCCCCGACCGATCCGGCCGTGGTTTTCTCTGTTCTGGGCAAACGCGAGATCAGCGGCCGGAGCGGCACCATCCTGGAGGGCGAGTCGGGTACCAACGATCCGGTCGGCATCTCCTTGATGTCCAGCCTGATCGCCGCCGGTGGTCTTAGCGCGGCCGGATTCGCCAGCGTGGGAACGCAATTCGTTCTGCAGATGGCGGTCGGCCTGGCGGTCGGGGTGCTCGGCGGTCGCGCGCTACTCGTCTTCATGCGCCGCGTCGCGTTGCCGAGCGAAGGTCTCTACTCGCTACGGACGCTGGCGTCCTGCCTGATGTTGTACGGCATTGCCACGCTCGCGCACGGTTCGGGATTTCTGGCCGTCTTCGTAGCCGGCATCGTGATCGGCGACGCTCGCGCGCCCTACAAGCCGGAGATCAAGCGATTCCATACCGCCCTGGCCGGTCTGGCGGAGATCGTCGCGTTCGCCGTTCTGGGTTTGACCGTCGACCTCAATGTCCTTGGCCATCCCGACGTATGGGTTTGCGGGCTTGTCCTCGCTGTGGCCCTGACACTGGTGATTCGGCCGTTGGCGGTGGGCTCCTGCCTGATTCCCGTGCGATTGCAGCGAAACGAACGCACCTTTGTTCTTTTCGCAGGGCTCAAGGGTGCAGTGCCGATCCTGCTGGGCGAGTTCCTGCGGGCCGCTCACCTCGCCGACGCCGAACGCCTGTACGGCATCGTGGTCATCGTCGTCGTCTTCTCGGTGCTGGTGCAGGGCAGCTCGGTGCCCGGTGTCGCCAGGCTGTTGCACCTGCCGATGCGCACTGTGGAGGCCCTGCCGTGGCAGATAGGTGTGCGACTGGCCGACGAACCGCGGGGGGTGCATCGCTTCAGCGTCGCGACCGGGTCTGTTGCCGAGCGGTCCACAGTCGAGGGTCTCGGTGACCGTGTCGGTGACATCTGGGTGAGCATCGTCGTCCGCGCCACCGGCCTGGTGCCGGTGCGAGGCGAGACCGAACTCGAGGCCGGGGACGAGGTCGTCATCCTGGCGGACCCCGAACTTCATCACACCCTCGCCGAACTGTTCGGCCCCGCGCAGGCACGATGAACGCCCGCCGCGTCCCCTGATGTTCTCGCGGCCGCTGCGTAGACTGACTGGATGCTGGAACAGATCCGCGGGCCCGCTGATCTGCAGCACCTTTCTGCGCATCAGCTTCGCGACCTGGCCGCCGAGATTCGCGAGTTCCTGATTCACAAGGTCGCTGCCACCGGGGGGCACCTGGGACCCAATCTGGGCGTGGTCGAGCTGACGCTAGCCCTGCACCGCGTGTTCGATTCGCCGCACGATCCGATCATCTTCGACACCGGGCATCAGGCCTACGTCCACAAGATGCTGACGGGGCGCTCCCACGAGTTCGAGAGCCTGCGCAAGAAGGGCGGGCTGTCGGGGTATCCGTCGCGCGCCGAGAGCGACCACGACTGGGTGGAGTCCAGCCATGCCAGCGCGTCATTGTCCTACGCCGACGGCCTGGCCAAGGCCTTCGAGCTGAGCGGGCACCGCAACCGGCACGTGGTGGCGGTGGTCGGCGACGGCGCCCTCACCGGCGGCATGTGCTGGGAGGCGCTGAACAACATCGCCGCCTCCGGCCGCCCGGTCATCATCGTGGTCAACGACAACGGCCGCAGCTACGCCCCGACCATCGGCGGTGTCGCCGACCATCTCGCCTCGCTGCGGCTGCAGCCGGCCTACGAGCAGGCCCTGGAGAAGGGCCGCCACGCGGTGCGCGCGCTGCCGCTGGTCGGCAAGATCGCCTACCGCGTCATCCACAGCGTCAAGGCCGGCATCAAGGACTCGTTGTCACCGCAGCTGCTGTTCACCGATCTGGGACTGAAGTACGTCGGTCCGGTCGACGGTCACGACGAACGCGCGGTGGAGGCCGCGCTGCGGCACGCCCGCGGCTTCGGCCGCCCGGTGATCGTGCACGTGGTGACCCGCAAGGGTATGGGCTATGCCCCGGCCGAGGATGACGAGGCCGAGCAGATGCATTCCTGCGGCGTCATCGACCCGGTCACCGGCCAGGCGACCAAGATCGCCGGACCGGGGTGGACGGCGACGTTCTCCGACGCGCTCATCGGCTACGCCCGGAAGCGCCGCGACATCGTGGCGATCACCGCGGCCATGCCGGGCCCGACGGGGCTGACCCCGTTCGGGCAGCAGTTCCCGGACCGCCTGTTCGACGTCGGCATCGCCGAGCAGCACGCGATGACGTCGGCGGCCGGGCTGGCCATGGGCGGCATGCACCCGGTGGTGGCCATCTACTCGACGTTCCTCAACCGGGCCTTCGACCAGATCATGATGGATGTGGCGCTGCACAAGCTGCCCGTCACCATGGTGCTCGACCGGGCCGGCATCACCGGCGCGGACGGCGCCAGCCACAACGGCATGTGGGACCTGTCGATGCTGGGCATCGTGCCCGGCATTCGGGTGGCCGCGCCGCGCGACGCCACCCGGCTGCGCGAGGAACTCGGAGAGGCGCTCGACGTCGACGACGGCCCCACGGCGCTTCGTTTCCCCAAAGGTGATGTGGGCGAAGACATCCCGGCGATCGAGCGGCGCGGATCGGGCACCTCCGGTGTCGACGTCCTCGCGGTCCCGGCCGGCGGGTGCAACCACGACGTGCTGCTGGTCGCCATCGGCGCGTTCGCCACGATGGCGCTGGCGGTGGCCAAGCGGCTGCAGGACCAGGGGATCGGCGTCACCGTCGTCGACCCACGCTGGGTGCTGCCGGTATCCCAGAGCGTTGTGGAGCTGGCGGAGCAGCACAAACTCGTCGTCACGTGTGAGGACAACGGGGTCAACGGCGGGGTGGGCTCGGCCGTGTCCGCGGCCCTGCGCCGCGCCGAGATCGACGTTCCGTGTCGCGACGTCGGGTTGCCGCAGCAGTTCTACGAGCAGGCCTCACGCGGTGAGCTGCTGGCGGAGCTGGCGCTCACCGACCAGGACGTGGCCCGCCGCATCACCGGTTGGGTCGCCGCGCTGGGCAGCGGCGTCGCCGAAGCGGAGATCCGCGAGCACCTGGATTAGTCCTCAGGGTCTGTAGACGGCTCCTGCAGGGCCCGGGCCAGAACAGGATCCACCAGTTCCCGTTGCCACGGGCGGGCTTGGCCGGCGCGCAAGAAACTCTCGACGGCGTCCAGCGGGTCGGGCGCTGGCGCCCAGTCCCAGCACAGCCGTCGCACCAGGTCCGGTGACACCAGGTTCTCGGTGGGGACGTGGACCCGCTCGGAGACCTCGGACAGCGCCGAGCGTGCGGCCTCCAGCCGGGCGGCGGCCTCCGGTTTGCGCCTGCTCCACCGCGCCGGCGGCGGTGGACCGTTCGGCGGTTCGCTGTCGGCGGGCGGGTTCTTGTTTCGCCGCGCGTCGTCCAGCGCCGCCAGCCACGTCGCGGCGCTGCGCCGCTGATTGCGCCCACCGAACACGGGCAACGCGACGAGCTCCTCGACGGTCGTCGGATTGGCCAGGGCGGCATCGATGATGGCCGAGTCGGGCAGGATGCGGCGCGGGGCGATGTCGCGGCGCTGCGCGATCCGGTCGCGCGTCAACCACAACTCGCGCACCGCGGCCAGCCCGCGCTGATCGCGAACCCGGTGGATGCCCGACGTTCGCCGCCACCGGTCGCGGCGCGCCGACGCGCCCGGATCTTTCGAGTCCGAGTCGCGCAGGTAGTCGAATTCCTGTGCGGCCCAATCGGTTTTGCCCTGCCCGGCCAGGACGTCGGCAATCGCCGCGCGCAGCTCGATGAGCAGCTCCACATCCAGGGCGGCGTAGTTCAGCCAGTCGGCGGGCAGCGGTCGTTTGGACCAGTCGGCCGCGCCGTGGCCCTTGGCCAGCCCGAAGCCCAGCAGCCGCTCGACCATGGTCGCCAGGTTCACCCGGTCGAACCCGGCCAGGCGTCCGGCGAGCTCGGTGTCGTACAGGGCCGGCGGTCGCATGCCCACCTCAGCCAGACAGGGCAGGTCCTGATCGGCGGAGTGCAGGACCCATTCGTCGTTGCTCAGCACCTCGGCCACCGGCCGCAGCGCCTCGAGCGGGTCGGCGCCGTGGCTCACCGGATCGATGAGCACTGTGCCGGAGCCGGCCCGGCGGATCTGGATCAGGTAGGCCCGGTTGGAGTAGCGAAAACCCGACGCCCGCTCGGCGTCCACCGCGAAGGGCCCGTGCCCGCGGTCCAGTCGCTGCGCGGCGGCCTCGATGTCATGGACGCTCACCGAAATCGGCGGGACGCCTTCGGCCGGTTGCGGCAGCGGGGTGGGCGCGGGGTCGGTGCCTGCGTCGCCGGGCGCGCTGCTGCCCGGCCCGTCGGCCGACGGTTCGCCCATGCTAAGCGCGTGACCGTGAGCTCAGGTCGGTGACTCCGGCGGGTGGTAGGCCCGCGGCATGCTCCAGTACCTCGCAGAACCCCTCGACATGGCCGCCGACCGCGGGCGACATCGCGGTCCATGACGCGCGCAGCTCGAGCTGGTGGGCGCGCGGCGGCCCGGAGATGTCTCCGTAGCGCACCGATGTGGTGGCGGTGACGGTGCCGCCCAGGGCGACGACTTGCTCCATACGTGACTCCAGTGCCTCGACTAGCCAGCTCCACGCTACTTCGGGCAGCAGCGGGTCAACCGCCTCGCTGGGGTCGAGGTCGGCCTGGATGTAGGCGACCATGCGGATGGTGCCGTCCCACGCGTCGGCCCCTTCGGGGTCGTACAGCAGGATCAATCGTCCGAAGGCATCGCCGTCGGACCGTTCTGGAATGATCTCGTGGTCGGGATGTTTGACCTCGGCGCCCAGAGCGTAGCTGTGGGGAGCCAGGCGTTGCGGCGGCCGGATGGGACCCAACTCGATCTCCGGCCGGACGACGACGGCGTTCATCGCCGCCACCGCCTCGCGGAATGGGGCCGGTTCGGAAGAGGTCACTTGGCGCCGCTCCTGTTCATCCCGACCGTTCTGTGGAGTCACGGCACGGGTCACAGGGATCGACGGTAGACCTACACCCCGACACGCCGCGACAGGCGCGCCGCGTTTCAAACCCGCCGCGACCAAGCCGTTACCAGCCCTCCACCAAAGCTATATATGCAGCTCAGAAGGCGGTCAGCGGACGAAACGCGCCTGGCGTTTCTCGCGGTGCGCGGCCAGGCCTTCCTGCAC
>DASTKA010000150.1:0-3833 GCA_035716165.1 Mycobacterium sp.
CGGCGGCCAGCGCGGCATCGGACAGGTCTGCCAGATCGTCCGCGCGGTTGCTCACCGCATCAGTATCGCCGACGACGTTCCCCCGCCCTCACCGACGGCGGCGGCGACCCGCTGCGCCCGGCGGCGTCGCGCTTACGACCACCGCTAGAAAGCCGGCCATGGAATGGGGCGATGCCGATTGGGTCCGGGCATCACCGGGTTGTTCAGCAGCGCGCGCCCACGCAGGCGCAGCGCCGCGACCTCGGCCCGGGTGATCTGCTCGGCCAGTTCGTCGCCGAACTGGTTTCCGAGCGCATCCACCAGGCCGGCCACGGCCTCCAAGGTGTGATCGTCGATCGGCTTGCCGGCCCATCCCCACAGCACCGTGCGCAGTTTGTTCTCGACGTGCAGGCACACGCCGTGGTCGACCCCGAAGATGTGGCCGTCGAGGTCGCGCAGCACGTGGCCACCCTTGCGGTCGGCGTTATTGATCAGCACGTCGAATACCGCCATCCGGTACAAGCGAATGTCGTCGGCGTGCATCAGGACCACCTGGTCGCCGGCGTAGTCCAAGGCGCGCAGCACCGGCAGATATCCCGGCTGCTTGGTGCCGGCGGGAAACAGGTCGACCAGATCCGGCCCCGGTCGCGGCTCGGTGTCCACGGCGTCGCCGGGTTGCTGAACCCATTTCTGCAACATGCCCGGACCCGCCGGCCCGTGTCGAATGATGGTGTAGGGCACAATGTTCCAGCCCAACTTAGCGGACACCAGGTACGCGGCTCGTTCGCGGCCGGCGAGCGTCCCGTCCGGGAAATCCCACAGCGGCGCCTCCCCCGCGATCGGCTTGTAGACGCAGTGCACGCTGGACTCGCCGAGCGTCGATTCGCATAAAAAGGTGCCGTTGCTGGCCGAGCGGATCCGTCCGATGACCGTCAGCTCGCCGTCGCGCAACACCTCACGATCGTCAGGCCTCGGGGTCATCGTCAGGCCCGAGCAGCGCACTGCGCCGATATCCGTTGGCGCGCGCGCAGATATGGCCCTCCGGGTCCAGCGGTTCGTCGCACAGCGGACACGGCGGACGTCCCGCGGAGATCACGCGATTGGAGCGGGTGGCGAACTGGCGCGCCGACTCCGGCGTCAGGAACACCCGCACCGCGTCGGGACCCTCCTCGGTGTCGTCGAGCACCACCGACGCGTCGAATTCGGCGTCGGTGACCGCCAGCAGCTCCACGACCACGGTCTGGGCCTCCGAATCCCAGCCCAGGCCCATGGTTCCGACCCGGAATTCGGCGTCCACCGGGGTGACCAACGGATCGAGGTCCTCGACCTCGGCGGGCTCGGGCGGAACGGGCGTGCCGAACCTGCGGTTCACCTCGAGCAGCAGCGCACCGATGCGCTCGGAGAGGACCGCCACCTGCTGCTTCTCCAAGATCACCGACACGACGCGGGCGTCGTGCACAGCCTGGATGTAGAAAGTGCGGTTTCCGGGCTGGCCGACGGTCCCGGCCACGAAGCGGTCGGGGGTGCGGAAGACATGAATTGCGCGGGCCATGGCACTTTCCAAAATACCGGCAGATGCCATCGCCGTGCGATCCGATGGAGCCAGCCGCCGAATTAATCCGTGGAACCGCCGACCACCGCGTCGCTCGACGGCACCCCCGCGGCCGATTCCCGCGGCTCTCCGTTGGACTTGGGGTCGGTTTCCGGCTTCGCTTCTTCCTTCGCCTCGTCCTTCGCCGGGGGCCCGGCCCGCAGGGATGCGGCCAGCCGCGCACCGGTGTGGTTGACATGCAACACAAACGGGCGCAGTTCGGTGTAACGGATCACACTCACCGACGCGGGGTCGGCGGTGACGCGCTGGAAGCCATCCAGGTGGAGGCCGTACGCGTCGGCGATAACCGCTTTGATGACATCACCGTGAGTGCAAGCGACCCACAGCACATCGCCGCCGCTCTCGGTGGCCAGTCGGCGGTCGTGCTCACGCACTGCGGCCACCGCCCGCACCTGCACCTGTGCCAGAGCCTCGCCGCCGGGAAACACCGCCGCGCTGGGGTGAGCCTGAACGACCTTCCACAACGGCTCGCTGACCAACTCACCGAGTTTGCGGCCCGTCCATTCCCCGTAGTCGACCTCGGCAAGCCGATCGTCGACGAGCGGCGCCAGGCATAGCGCGTCGGCCAACGGCTCGAGGGTGCGACGGCAGCGCAGCAGCGGCGAACTGACCAGCGCACGGATCGGCAGGTCACCGATTCGATCGATCAGGCCGTCGGCTTGTTCGCGGCCCTTGTCATCGAGGTCGACGCCCTCGGAGCGACCGGCAAGCACGCCCGCAGTGTTCGAACTCGAGCGGCCGTGCCGTAACAGGATGACGGTCATATCGACCACGACGCTACCCGGTGCGATGGTCCGCGACCGGCAATGACTAGCGCGAAACCGGCGCCGCGTGCGCTATGGAGTCGCGGACCGCGGCGGTCAGGCTGCGCTCGTCCGTGAGGTCGAGGTCGACCACGCTGCGGACCGCCCTGGCGACCACCTCGTCGGCCTGCGGAACCGGCCCGGCGAGGCGGGGCCGGTAAATTTCGACGACAAGGGATCGGTTCTCGATGTGGAACGAAAAGCTGCGCCCATCACCGACTTGTCCGTATCCGCTAGCAGCAATGCCTGTCGACATGTCTTCGACAGCAAACTCATTCGACGTCGTATGACGGTCAGCGGTGACGGCCATGAGCCGACCATACCTCGCCATTAGGGTCGAAAGAAGCGGCATGACCCAGGCGGACGCGAGAGCATTCCCTAGAATTTGTGTTCCACCGCCGCACCACGAGGGAAGTGAATTGCTGTCACGACCGGCACGTCACAAGTTGGCAGCTCAGGGCGGTTTGTCGAGTATCGCGGTTTTGCTGATTGCGATCGCCGGGTGTTCATCGAATCCGCTTCGGAGCGCGCCGCCCACCATCGAACCGGCAAGTGCCGCCGTGTCGCCGCCGGCATCGCAGCAGCCGGCCGGCGCGGTGCGGCCGCTGGCCGGTCACGCCGCAGCGGCGGCCTTCGACGCCGGCACCCATCAGCTGGCGGTTTTGACGCCGGGCGTCGACCCAACCGCGCCCGCCAGCGTCAGCATCTTCGGTGAAGCGCAGGTCACACCCCGCGTCGTCGAGTTGCCGGGACCGGCGACGGCGCTGGCCGATGACGGCCACGGAACCGCCTTTTTGGCCGGGCGTGGCGGATACTTCGCGGTTGAGCTGCCCACCGGGCGCGTGACGCACGTGGGTGTCGCCGACGCTGGTCAAACCGACTTCACCGCGGTGGCGCAGCGCGCCGACGGCAAGCTGGTGCTTGGCAGCGCCGACGGCGCCGTCTACACCCTGGCCTCGCAGACGCCGGGCACCGTGACCAGCGCCACCGTCGCCAACCGCAACAAGATCTTCGCGCGCGTCGATTGGCTTGTCGCACAAGGCAATACGACCGTAGTGCTGGACCGTGGCCAGACATCGGTGACGACGATCGGCGCCGACGGTAGCGCACAGCAGGCGCTGCGGGCTGGACGGGGCGCCACCACCATGGCCGCCGATCCGGCGGGCCGGGTGCTGGTCGCAGATACCCGGGGTGGCCAGCTGCTGGTGTACGGGGTGGATCCGCTGATCCTGCGCCAGGCTTACCCGGTTCCGCAGGCGCCGTACGGCCTGGTCGGCTCCAGCGCGTTAGCCTGGGTTTCTCAGACCGTTTCCAATATCGTCATCGGTTACGATCTGTCCACCGGAATTCCCGTCGAAAAGGTGCGTTACCCGACCGTGCAGCAACCGAACTCGCTGGCCTTCGACGAAGCGTCAGACACCCTGTACGTGGTGTCGGGT
>DASTKA010000151.1:0-7597 GCA_035716165.1 Mycobacterium sp.
GCGCTGACGCCGTAGGTTCCGAGGCCGAACGTCGCGGGCAGCCGCAGGTAGAAGATCGCCATCACGGTGAGGGTGATGGCCGTGATCACGGCGAATATCGCCAGCTGGATCTTGGTCAGCCTGTCATGCATCTGTGCCCGCCCCTTACTGCCCTGAAGCCGTGCCGGGCGGAATCTTGAACGGATCGGCGGCCTGTCCGGACAGGTTGGCCAGTTCGCCGGTCAAGAAGTCCGGCGGGTTGAGGATCTCGTTCATGTGGGCCATATTCGGGTCGAAATACGCCGTGGTGAAGAAGGTTTCACCGAGCCGGCGCAGGGTGAGGTCGAAGGTGGTGAACACGTTGAGGTAGTCACCCCGGACCGCCTGCTTGATACCGAAGTTGGGGAACGGGAACGTCAGGAGCAGCTGCAGCGAGGTGACGAAGTTCTTCCGGTTGTCGTTGAGCGTCTTGACCACCGAATACAGATCCTTCAAGTCGGCGGCGAAGTCCACCTTGGTCTTTGCCAGGATGTTCGAGGTGACATTCGCCAGTTTGTGCAGCGCGCTGAAGGCTTCGACGATGTGGTCGCGGTTCTTGTTGAGCACGTGAACCGCCTCGGGCAGCGTGTCCAGCGCCCGGCCCAGGTTGTCCTTGTCGTGCGCCAGGGTCGCCGAGAACCGGTTCAATCCGTCCACCGCATCGATGATGTCGTTGACCTGACGGTTCAGTCCCGACGTCAACTCCGCGAGCTTGGGGATCAGGTCCACGAACTGGTCCTGCCGGCCGGCCACGGCCCGGTAGGTCTCGTCGGTGATCTCTTCCAGCGCACCGACATTGCCCTTGTTCACCACCACACCGAGCGCCGAAAGCACCTCTTCGGTGGTGGGATAGCGGCCGGTGTTGGCCTCCGCGATCTTCGACCCGTCCTTGAGCCTGCCGACGGCCGGCTTGTCCTTCGGGCGGGCGAGGTCGATGTGCATCGAGCCGAGCAGCGATGTCTGGGCGACCGTGGCGGTCGAGTTGGCGGGCAGCACGACGTTCTTGTCCAGCGCCAACTTCACTGCGGCATAGAACGATCCGTCGGCCCGCTGTTCGGCCGCGATACCGGCCACGCTGCCGACGGTGACGTCGTCCACCATGACCGGCGAATTCTGCGGCAGCGTCGCCACGTCGGGCAGTTCGACCGTGATCGAATAGGCACCGCTGCCGTGACCGGCGGTGCCGGGCATCGCCAACGAATTCAGCCCACTGAACTGGCAGCCGGCCAACAACACGCTGCCCGTCGCCAATCCGCCGGCGCGCAACCACATTCGATTCATCCGCCACCGCCCAGGTCGGCGGCCGGCCCGTCGGGCGCCTGGCCCGGGGCCGGACCCGGCCGCGGGCCGAACGCGTTTCCGGGACCGGGGCCGGGCGCGGGAGCGGCGCCGGCCGGCGCCGGGCCCGGTGCGGGACCGGTCTGCGGGGCCGTCGGGACCAGCAGGGCTTGCAGATCCGCCGGGTTCTGCGCGGCGGGCTGCGTCTGGGCACCCTTGGCCGGGATCCAGGTCAGCTGCGGCACCGGAGTCGCCGACTTGGCCTGGGTTTCCGGTGTGTCGTAGACGATCTGGCCCTTGTACGCCGTGATCGTGTTGAGCGGGTGGAACATCATCGGCGGATAGTTCACGGTGAGTCGGCGCAGCACCGGTCCCAGCCGCTCACGGCAGAGTTCGGCACGCTTGAAGTAATCCGGCGCCCGGGGCCCGCCCGCGGTCTCGAAGGAACCACCGCAGATGAACTGCACGGGGTTGGCGAATTCCGGTATCGACAACAGGCCGTTGAGCGTTCCCTGCGCAGGGTCGTAGATGTTGTAGAAGTTGGCGATACCGGGGCCCGCCACATGCAGCACCTGCTCGATGTTGTCGCTCTGGTCACTCAACGTCTTCGCGAAATCGTTGAGGTTGTTGACCGTATCGATGATCGTCGAGTTGTTCTCGTGCAGGAAACCTCGGATGTCCGACAGCGCATTGTTGAGGGTCCCCAGCGTGGTGTCGAGGTGTCGCGAGCTGTCGGCGAGCACCTGCGACACCGAGGCGACGTTCCCGGCGAACTGGACGATTTGCTCGTTACTGGACGAGAGCGCGTTGACCAGTACCTGCAGGTTTTTCACCGTGCCGAAGATGTCGCCGCGCGAATCCCCCAGCCGCCCAGCGGCTTGCGAGAGCTCGCGCAATGCGTTGTGGAACGACTCGCCCTTGCCGTCGAAGGTGTCCGCGGCCTGGTTGATCGCCGACCCCAGCGGTCCCTGCATCGATCCTGCCGTCGGGCCGAGTTGGACGGCCAACTGGGTCAGCGACTCCTTGACCTCGTCCCATTCCACCGGCACGGCGGTGCGACCCGGGCCGATGCTGGCGCCGTCGGCCATCTCCGGGCCGCCGGTGTACGCCGGTGTCAACTGAATGAACCGGGCCGACACCAGGTTCGGCGAAATGATGACGGCCTTGGCATCCTTGGGGACCTTCACGTCCTTGGACACCGACATGGTGATCTTGACGTCGGACGGCCGCGGATCGATCGTGTCGATGGTGCCGACCGGGACGCCGAGGATGCGCACCTGGTCACCGGGATACAGGCCGACCGCCGAGGCGAAATAGCCGACGATCTTGCGGTTCTTCGCTTGCGACGACAGCACATACACGCCACCCACCAGCACCGCGACCAGCGCGATGATGGTGGCGTAGCGCAGTCCCCTGCTGCCGGTGATCCGCCGCGTCATGGTGACTTGGGCCTGATGATCCAGCGCTCCTGAATCATGCCGCGCAGGTAGTCGGCGAGGCTCGCGGGCAGCTTGCCGGGCTGGTAGAAGAAGTCGAACATGGTGGCCAGCAACGGCGCCGGGATCACGCCGTAGACGTTGACGTTGAATCCGGGGCCCGAACCAACCACCTCACCCAGCGATGTGGCGTAGGTGGGCAGGCGCTTGAGGGCCTCGGTGATGTAGTCGCGGCGCTCGTTGAGATTGGACAGCACGTCGTTCAGCTTGTTCAGTGCCGGACCGAATTCCTTGCGGTTATCGGCGACGAAGCCGGAGATCTGCGTCGAGAGACCCTGGATCCCCGAGATCAGCTCGGCCAGGGCGCCGCGCCGTTCGTCGAGGGCGGCGAACAACTCGTTGCCGTCATCGACCAGCTTGTTGACCTGGTCGGCGCGCTGGGACAACACGCCGGTGACCGACTTCGCGTGCGCCAGAAGGCTTTGCAGCGCCTCGTCGCGGCGGTCCAGGGTGCGCGACAGCGACGTGACGCCGTCCAGCGCACCGCGCAGCTGCGGGTTGGCGTCGTGCAGCGTGTCGGTCAGCACGTTCAACGCCTTCTCGAACTGAGGCTTGTCCAAATTGTTGGCGGTCTGACCCAGATCCTCGAGCGCACCGGCGAGCGTGTACGGGGTCGTCGTACGGCTGAGCGGGATGGTGGTCGCCTTGCCGCCGCCGGCCGGGGTCACCGAGATGGAGCGCTCGCCGAGAATGGTGTCGGTGCGGATCGCGGCCAGCGACTGGTCACCCACGGCCACGTGACGATCGACGCTGAAGCTGATCTTGGCGCTGTCGCCGGCCAGACCCACCGTGGTCACCTTGCCGACCTTGAAGCCCGAAACATAAACCGCGTTGCCGGGATTGATGCCGCCCGCGTCGGTGAAGTAGGCGTCATAGATCTTGCCCTGCGGCCAGAAAGGTAATCCGGCGTAGCCGAACGCGATGAGCACGACGCAGACCACCAGCACCACGCCGAAGATGCCGGTGCGCAGTGGATCGCGCTCACGCCTTGCGTCACTTGGCAAAAGCGCACCTCCCCTTGCTGGGATCCACCTGACCACCAAGCGGCAGCAAGATGTCGCTGCCGGCCGGGCCGTTGATCTTGATCGTCACGGAGCAGAAGTAGATGTTGAAAAACGACCCGTAGGCGCCGAGGGCGGACAGCCGCAGATAGTCCTCGCCCAGCTGCTCGACGTCGTTGTTCACCTCGGCCTTGCGGTTGTCCAGCTCGGTGGCCAGTGGGCGGGTGTTTTCCAGGATGCCCTGCAATGGCCGGCGCGAATTCTTCAGCAGCTCCGTCAGATCCGTCGTCGTCGAGGCCAGCGGCGGAATCGCGCCCGCGATGTCGTCCTTGTGCTCGGCGAGTCCGGTGATCAGTTGCTGCAACTGGTCGACGCTGGCCGAAAACTGTGCGCTGCGTTGATCCACGGTTGTCAGCACCGTGTTGAGGTTGTTGATCACGTCGCCGATGAGCTGGTCCCGCTGACCAAGCGCCGAGGAGAACGCGCTCGTGTCGGCCAGCACGTTCGACAACGCTCCGCCCTGGCCCTGCAGCAACTGGATGACCGCACTGCTGATGGTGTTGACCTTGTCGGCGTCAAGACCCTTGAGCACCGGTCGCAATCCGCCCAGCAGCGCATCGAGATCCAATGCGGGCTGGGTGTGCTGGCTGTTGATCGTCCCGCCGGCCGGCAGCTTCCGCAGGTCCCCGGGGCCCGACGTGATCTCCAGGAACCGGTCGCCGACCAGGTTCTCGTAGCGGATCACCGCGCGGGTGGACGAGTAGAGCGTGTAGCGCTTGTCGACTCCGAATTTGACGTCGATGGTGTTGTCGGGGTTGAGCTTGATGCCCGTCACCGCACCGACCGGCACACCGGCGATACGCACCTTCTGGCCGGACTTGAGCCGAGATACGTCGGTAAACGTTGCGTGATAAGTGCTTTCGGGCCCGAACCGGAAGTCACCGAACACCACGACCAGCCCCGCCGACACCAACAGCATGGCCACCGCGAAGATGCTGACCTTGATGATCATCTCGCGATGCGAGGGCATTCCCGAACTGGCCGCCATCAGAAGTCATCCCGTTCCGCGAAGGCGCCGTGGAACAAGAACTGCAACGTCGAGGGTGCGTCGAACTGCAGTTCGGTGAACGGCTCGTACGGGACGTTGGCGTTGTCGGTCACCAGGAACGGCGCCCGGTAGAACGAACCACCCGTCTGCTTGGTCGGGATGTCGGGCAATCCGCGGCAGTTCGGGCCGCCGGAGGCATTCACGATCGGCAGCGATTCCGGGTACGTGTATGACGGCGCGCCCAGCACGAAGCTCGACGAGGTGAATAGGCCAGCCTTGCGAACGCCGATCAGCGGCGCGAACTCCTTGATACCGCGCTCAATTCCGGCGAACAGGCAGCCGAATTCCGGTGAGTAGTCGGCGGCCACCTTGAGCGGCGCCCGTAGCCGATTGATGGCGGCGATGAAGTCCTGTTCGGCCGGCGCCAGGGTCTCGTAAGCGTTGTTCGACAGGCCGATCGTGGCCAACAGTGTGTCGTTGAGGTTGTTCTGCTGGTCGACGACGGTCTGGTTGATCGTCGGCAGGTTGTCGACCACGGTGGTGAGGTCCGGCGCCGCGTCGGCGTACACGTTGGCCACAACCGCGGTCTTGCGGAAGTCCTCCTGCAGCGCGGGCAGCTTCGGGTTCGCCTGCCGCGTCAGCGTATTCAACCCCGTCAGGATGCCGCCCAGGTCGTCGCCGTGACCGCGCAGGCCTTCGGCGAACGCGCTCAGCGTCCCGTTGAGTTCGACGGGATCGACCTTGTGCAGCAGGTCCATCAACGACTGGAACAACGTGTTGACTTCCAACTGCACCGACGAGGCCGCAACGTGCGCGTCCGGACGCAGCGATGTCGGCGAAGGCGCCTGCGGCGGAATGAATTCCACCGACTTGGCACCGAAGATGGTGTTACCGGCGAGGCGCACCGTCGCGTTGGACGGGATGAAATGCATGTCATCGCTGTTGATGCCCAGCGTCAGCCGCGCCTGATCACCCGAATAGTCGATGGTTTCGACCTTGCCGATCTGGATACCGCGGTATTTGACCTTGGCGCCCTTCTCCATCACCAGCCCGGCCCGGGGCGCCGACACCGTGACGTTGTCGATCGACGCGAAGGCCGCCGTGTACGAGAGGTAGGTCAACACAGCGAAAGCCACCATCAGGCCGGCCAGCACTGCTGCTGCCAGCCGGACGGTTGTGCGTTTCGCGTCTGTGTCTGCCATGTCCTTTTAAGCGGTCCTGTTATCCGGAGAGGTTGAAGTTACCGGACGCCCCATACACAGCGAGCGAGATGAACAAAGTAATGACCACCACGACGATCAGCGAGGTCCGCACGGCCTGGCCGACCGCGATCCCTACTCCGACCGGACCGCCGTGAGCGTTGTAACCGTAATAGGTGTGGACGAGCATGACCGCGATGGACATCACGATGGCCTGGAGGAACGACCACAGCAGGTCGGACGGGATCAGGAAGGTGTTGAAGTAGTGGTCGTAGAGGCCTTTTGACTGCCCGTTGATGTACACGGTGGTGAACCGGGCGGCGAAGAAGGCGGCCAGCACCGACAGCGAGTACAGCGGGATGATCGCGATGAGCCCGGCAATCAAACGGGTTGATACGAGGTAGGACACCGAGTGCACCGCCATGGATTCGACGGCGTCGATCTCCTCGGACACCCGCATGGCACCCAATTGGGCGGTGGCGCCGGCACCGATGGTGGCCGCCAGCGCGATACCCGCGATCACCGGCGCGACGACCCGGACGTTCAGGAAGGCCGACAGGAAGCCGGTCAGCGCCTCGATGCCGATGTTGCCCAGCGACGAATACCCCTGCACGGCAATGACGCCGCCGGAAGCCAGGGTCAGGAAGGCCGCCACACCGACCGTGCCGCCGATCATCACGAGCGCGCCCGCGCCCATGGTCATCTCGGCGACCAGACGAATCGTCTCCTTGCGGTAGCGGGTGAGCGCATTGGGGACATACCGCATGGTTTGGCCGTAGAACAAAGCCTGTTCGCCGAAGTCGTCGACCGGCTCTTGAAACCGGGATGCGAAATTGCGCAGCCGGTAAGTGAAGTCGTAACTCATGGCGTGCTCGACCGTCCCATCACTTGGCCGTGATTCGCACGCCGAGGGCGGTCATCACCACGTTGATGACGAACAGGCAGATGAAGGCGTAGACCACGGTTTCGTTGACCGCGTTGCCGACGCCTTTGGGTCCCCCCTTGACGGTCAGGCCGCGGTAACAGCCCACCAGCCCGGCCATCACGCCGAACAGCAGCGCCTTGACTTCGGCCAGCACCAGCTCGCGCAGTCCGGTCAGGACGGTCAGACCGTTGATGAACGCGCCGGGGTTGACGCCCTGCAGGAAGACGGAGAACACGTAGCCACCGGAAAGACCGATGGCGCACACCAATCCGTTGAGCAGCAGGGCCACCACCGTGGAGGCCAGCACGCGGGGCACGACCAGCCGCTGGATCGGGTCGATGCCCAGCACGCGCATCGCGTCGATCTCCTCGCGGATGGTGCGCGCGCCGAGGTCGGCACAGATCGCGGTCGCGCCGGCACCGGCCACGACGAGCACGGTCACCACCGGACCCAGCTGGGTGATGGTGCCGAAGGCCGTCCCGGCGCCGGACAGGTCCGCGGCGCCGATCTCGCGCAGCAGGATGTTGAGGGTGAAGGCCACCAGGACGGTGAACGGGATGGACACCAGCAGCGTGGGGACGAGGGACACGCGCGCGATCATCCACGTCTGATCGAGGAACTCACCGAATTGA
>DASTKA010000152.1:0-2594 GCA_035716165.1 Mycobacterium sp.
GACGGGTTGGGCGGCGTCGTCAGCGACACGTACTTGCCGCCGAACACCGTCGTCGCCTTGATGTCGGCGTTGACGTTCGACGGGATCAGCTTCAAGTACCGCGGATACACCTCGAGGGTGAACTTCGCGGCCGGCTTGCCGTCCCGCACGGTCTCCGAAATCGACCCCACCCGCCCGATTTCCACGCCGTTGTAGGTGACCTTCGAGCCGGGATCCATCACCAGCCCGGCGCGCGACGCGAGCATCGTCAACTGGGTCTTGGCAGTGAAGCTGCCCCGGAACTGCCCGTAGACCAGGGCCAGCGCCAGCGCCAGGACGACCAGGAGCGCCACGCCGGCCAGCTTGTACGGCGGCGTCCGCGGTGCGTTGGTCTGAATCGGTCGGGACATGGCGTCTACACCGTGAGTGCGAAGTTGGGGTTGACGCCATACAGCGCCAACGCAGCGGCCAATACAACAACCTGCACCGACACCAACGAGAAGCGCATCGATCGACCGACGGCCTCACCCACGCCGACGGGACCGCCGCCGGCGTTATAGCCGTAGAAGCAGTGGGTGATCATCACGACGGCGGTGATGATGATGGCTTCCAGGAACGACCAGAACACGTCCTCGGGACGCAAGAACGTCCGGAAGTAGTGCTCGTAGGTGCCGTTCGACTGCCCGTAGATCACCGTCGTGGTGATCTGTGGGGACAGGAAGGTCATGATGATCGCCATCGAGTAGATCGGGATGATCACGACCAGCCCGGCCATGATGCGGGTGGAAGCCAAGAACGAGATCGACTTGATGCCCATCACTTCCAGGGCGTCGACCTCTTCGCTGATGCGCATGGCGCCCAGCTCCGCCGTGGCACCCGCGCCGACCGTTGCGGCCATGGCGATGCCGGTGACGACGGGCGCGGCGATGCGCACATTGATCAGCGCGGCGAAGAAGCCGGTGAACGCCTCGACACCGATGTTGCCCAGTGAGGCGAAGCCCTGGATGGCGACCAGCGAGCTACCGGACAACGTCACGAAGCCGACGATGGCGACGGTGCCACCGATGACCGCCATGGCGCCGGTGCCCATCCCGATCTGGGCGATCAGCCGCAGGGTCTCCTTGCGGTAGTTGCGCAGCGCGTGGGGAATGCTCGCGACGGCGCTGGCGCCGAACCACGCCATCTGACCGATGTCGTCGAGACCGCGTGCGGCGGCAAGGCCATAGCGATTGAGGTTTTCTGCCGCCCGCGGGAAGCGGGAGCGGAAGACGGCGGAAGTCGACATGTCAGTGCCCCGTCCCGAACCGCACGCCGATGGTGGTCAGCACCACGTTGACGGCGTACAGGGCGACGACGCAGAGCACGACGGTCTCGTTGACCGCGGTGCCCAGGCCCTTGGAGCCGCCCCGCACGGTCAGGCCGCGGTAGCAACCGACCAGGCCGGCGATGAGCCCGAAGACGGCGGCTTTGACCGTCGCGATGATGACCTCGGGCAAACCGGTGATGGTGGTCAGCGTCGCGAGGTAGGCGCCACCGGACACGTTCTGCAGGTAGACGCCGAACAGGTAGCCGCCGACCAGTCCGACGGTGATCACCAGGCCGTTGAGCAGGGTCGCAACCAGGGTCGCGGCGACCACCCGGGGGACCACCAGCCGGTGGATCGGGTCGATGCCGAGCACCTCCATCGCGTCGATCTCCTCGCGGATGGTGCGCGCGCCCAGGTCCGCGCAGATAGCGGTCGAGCCGGCGCCGGCGACCACCAGCACCGTGGTCAGCGGGCCGAGCTGGGTGACGGCGCCGATTGCCGCGCCGGCGCCGGACAGGTCAGCGGCGCCGAACTGCGCGAGCAGGACGTTGAGCGTGAAGATCAGCAGGACGGTCAGCGGGATCGACACCATGATGGTCGGCAGGAACGCCACCCGCATGATGAACCAGCACTGCAGGATGAATTCGCGGTACTGGAAGGGCCAGCGGAACAGCGCCCTTCCGGTGAGCACGCACATCCGGAAGAATCCCCCGATGAGCGTCAGGGGCGTCTGGGCTTGGTCGCGCACGTAGCTGACCAAGTAGGGACCCCGCCGACTTGTCGACGTTGAAGTCACCGTTGCCCCCTCGCGCCGTCACCGCGCGCCTCCCGGCGTCGCGGCGGATCCTTTAGCACGCCTCCCCCTCGCCCCGACTCAACGTGTGTGACCATCGGCTCCCTACTGGCAAGTAGTAACGGAGACCACAGGAATGTACCCGATGGCCAAGCACGTGTGAACCGCATCCGCACAATTAACCCTTCGCCAACAACCGGCAAACGTTACAGCTCTCGTCAACTTTCCTCATCGTCTCTAAAACCTCTTGCCTAGGAATGGATTTAATCGATTTCTCCGACGCCGTAGCGAACCCGCAGTTCAGTCTTGAGCACCTTGCCGGCCGGATTGCGCGGCAGCGCATCGACGATCTCGAGCGCCTTGGGGTGCTTGTAGCGCGCCAGCCGCTCGGTCAAGAAGTCGTCCAACTCCTCGAGCCGTAAATTGTCGCCGGCGACAGCGGCGACCGCGATGGGCACCTCACCCCACTTGTGGTGGGCCCGGCCGATTACGGCGACCTCGACGATGCTGGGGTGG
>DASTKA010000153.1:0-3018 GCA_035716165.1 Mycobacterium sp.
ACCGCGGCTACAACGACGCGACCGCCGGGCTGGCGCTGAGCGTGATCGCCACCGTGTGTGCGGCTGTTGCCGGCTTCGCGGCGGTGCCTGGAGTGCCCGGCGCCCCCAATGTCCTGCTGGCCGCAGCGGCGGGCGGGGCCACGTCGGTCGTGGCGCTGCGCGTATCGGGTTGCGGTGTGGTCACAGTGACGGCCGTGTCGTGCTGCGCCGCGATTGTTGCGGTGACGGCGCTGGTGGGTGTGATCAGCGGGGCGCCGCCGCACGTCATCGCCGCGGCGGCTGGGCTGGCATCTCTTAGCCTGCTCACCGTGGCGGCGCGCGCATCGATCGCACTGGCGGGATTGTCGCCACGGCTGGGCACGCCGGACGTGGCCGAGACCGAGCCCAGCGACGCGGTTTTGCGCTCCCGAGCGGTTCGCGCCGACAGGTGGTTGACCAGCCTACTCGCCGGATTGTCGTTGTCGGCCACCGTGGCCGCCGTCGTCACGGTGCTAGCCGGCGCACCGCGCCTGACGTGTACCGCATTCGGCACGCTCACCGGCGCGCTGCTCCTGTTGCGCTCTAGGTCCACCGACACCAGAAGGACGCTGGTGTTCGTTATCAGTGGAATCGCCATTGCCGCAACGACCTTCGCTGTGACCGCCACGCGTACGGGGATGAACGGCCCCTGGATCGCGGCCGCCACGACGACGTCGGTCGCACTGGCGATGTTCCTCGGCTTCGTTGGTCCGGAAAGGCCCGCGTCGCCGTTGCTGCACCGAGGCGCCGGGCTGCTGGAGTGGCTGGCGCTGGCCGCGATGGTTCCGTTGACCTGCTGGATATGCGGACTCTACGGTGCGGTGCGGGGTTGGAGCCTCGCATGACCGGCTCCCGCGCCGGCCGCCTGCTGGCGGTGTCGGTGGTGACGCTGGCGGTCGCGTTCAGAACACCTACGGCGCAGGCGGTTTCGCCGCCGGTCGTCGATGACAAGTGGTTGCCCAAGCCCGCCCGTCCCGCGTCCCCGTGGCCCACAGTGCAACGGGAGATTTGCGCGACGATGACTGCCGATTCCGGACCGGGCCGCAACCGGCCGCCGGACTCAAGCGACCTCTCGGAGGTCTGGCAACTCAGCCGCGGCGCCGGACAACGGGTTGCGGTCATCGACACCGGGATTTCACGCCACCATCGGCTGCGCGACGTCGTGCCCGGCGGCGACTACGTGTCCACCGGCGACGGTACGCAGGATTGCGATGCGCACGGCACGCTGGTTGCCGGAATCATTGCGGCCGTGGCGGATTCGAAGTCCGACGGCTTCAGCGGGGTGGCGCCGGAAGCCACGTTGATCAGCATTCGTCAGTCCAGCGCGAAGTTCGCGCCCGCCGGCGACCGGTCCCGCATCGGGGTGGGCGACGTCGACACCCTGGCGAAAGCCGTGCGGACGGCGGCCGACCTGGGAGCCTCGGTGATCAACATCTCGTCGGTTGCCTGCACACCGGCGGCTTCAAGACTCGACGACCGCGCGCTGGGGGCTGCACTGGCTTACGCGGTGGACGTCAAGAATGCCGTTGTCGTCGCCGCGGCCGGCAACACGGGCGGAGCCGGGCAGTGCCCCCCGCAACGGACCGACGCCACCTGGCAGACCCTCACGGTCACGGTCAGTCCCGCCTGGTATGACGACTACGTGCTGACCGTCGGTGCGGTGAACGCCGATGGGACGCCGTCGCCGTTCACCCTTGCCGGCCCCTGGGTGGATGTCGCCGCTCCGGGTGAGGCGGTGACATCACTGGCGCCAGAGCCGGTGTCCGGCACCAGCTATGCCGCCCCGGTGGTCAGCGGACTGGCCGCGTTGATCCGTGCCCGCTTCCCGGCGTTGACGGCCCGCCAGGTGATGCAGCGCATCAAGAAGACGGCGCATCATCCACCGGCCGGGTGGGATCCGCTCGTCGGCAACGGCGCCATCGACCCGCTGGCCGCGGTCAGCACCGGCGCGGGCGCTCCCGCCATCGCGGCGACCCCATCGCCGGCACCGGTGCCGATCACCGCGTCGCCCCCGGTCCACCCGCGCGACTTCCACGCGCGGGACACCGCGCTCCGTGGAGCCGCGATCTGCCTGATTGCGCTGACGGTTGCGCTGGCCGCCGGCGCGATCAGAGGTCGCCTACGGCGGGCCCGCGACCGCATCGCGAGCGACTGACGCGGTCTGCCGGCTCAACTCGGGGCCGGCCGGCAACAGCGTGAGAGGCGGCCACGGTGCCCGTCCCGCGTCGGTGAGACCGAGGTCGCGCGCGGCGTCGTCGTCGTGAACGGCGAACCGGACCCCGGTGTCGGTGATCAGGTATCGGGTGCCGGCTTTCTCGCCCGCCCGCACGTAGACGCTTCGGCCGGCCGGTATGTACACGCCGTCGAGTGCCGGGCCGCTGCCGTCGGCTTGCGCCACGGCCACCGGGGCCCGGCCCGGCGGGATCGGTAGCCCGTTCCCGGCCAGGAACGCGACGTCGGTTTGGCCGGAACCCGTCTCCGCCCGGCTGACGCACAACGTGCCGTCAAACTCTGCCAGCGCTGGCCCCCGCTCGGGAAACAGGGCAACCGGCAGCTCGGCGACGATGGGGGCGGCCCGGATCGCGTCGGGCGCGACGGTGACGGGGTTAGCCGTTCCCTGCCGGTTACTGAAGCGCAAGAGGTCGGCGGCCACCTGACCGATGCGCTGCACCCCGCCCGCCAGCACCGCGTAATACTCGTCGCCGTCGGCGCGTGTGATGCGAAGCACACTGCCCACCGGAAATCCGGGCAGTCCGGGCGTCTCGCCACCTAGGCCGTGGACCCGAGGCGCTGCGATCGGCGGCGCTTCCGGGACGGCATTCAGCAACGCCTCACCGACGAACAGCGGCGCATGGCCTTCGATGCGTAGCGCGCGCAAAACACCAGCATCGTCGACGTCCACCATCGCCCGGTGCCCGTCGTAGAGCAGATAGGCCGGCGAACCCGGAGCGGCCGCGACCAGGATCGCTTCCCCGGCGACCACGCGGTGCACTGGAGGCG
>DASTKA010000154.1:0-9613 GCA_035716165.1 Mycobacterium sp.
TCTCGTCGACGTCGGTCCCGGGGTCGCGAGCGGGGAGCTGTCCTTTCCGGACGACGGCCGCGATCCCTGGCGCCTCGACGGTGCCTGGACCACGCCGCTGGTCGCCGTGGCGCACGGCTGGTGCATGACGCTGGGCATCGAATTGCTGCTGGCCGCCGACATCCGCGTCGCGGCGGCCGGCACCCGGTTCACACAGCTGGAGGTGCAGCGCGGGATCTATCCGTTCGGCGGTGCGACCATCCGCCTGCCGGCGGTCGCCGGCTGGGGCAACGCGATGCGCTGGCTGCTCACCGGCGACGAGTTCGATGCCGCCGAGGCGCATCGGATCGGGTTGGTGCAGGAGGTCGCCGGCGACGCCGCGGCTGGGCTGGCCAGGGCCCGCGAAATCGCGCACACCATCGCCGATCGCGCCGCGCCACTGGGCGTGCGGGCGACGCTCGCCTCGGCGCACCTGGCGCGCACCGGGGGCGAGGCGGCGGCCATCGAGCGGCTGCGTCCCGCCGTCGCCGAACTTTTCGCTTCTGAAGACGCCGCCGAGGGCGTGCGATCGTTCGTCGAACGCCGGCGGGCACGCTTCAGCGGCCGCTAGCCCGCCGAGCGCCCGGCCAGCCGGGCATTCGAATCCGCGCGCCCGGCTGGCCGGGCACGCGATGTCAGCGGCCTAGCCCTCGACGGTGTAGCCCATCGGCATCAACACGCTCTTCTGCTGCGTGAAGTGCTCGACGCCTTCGGGCCCGTTCTCGCGGCCGATGCCGGAGTTCTTGTAGCCGCCGAACGGGCAGCACGGGTCGAACGCGTACCAGTTGATGGCGTAGGTCCCGGTGCGGATCTTCTCCGAGATCTCGATGCCCTTGGGGACGTCGGTGGTCCACACGCTGCCGGCCAGGCCGTAGGCCGAGTCGTTGGCGATCTTGATCGCGTCCTCTTCGGTGTCATACGGAATGATGCTCAGCACCGGCCCGAAGATCTCCTCCTGGGCGATCGTCATCTTGTTGTCGACGTCGGCGAAGACGGTGGGCTGCACGAAGAAACCGTTGTCGAGGCCCTCGGGGCGGCCACCGCCGCACACCAGCCGGGCGCCCTCTTCGACGCCCTTGGCGATGTAGCCCTCGACGCGGGCGCGCTGCTTCTCCGAGATCAGCGACCCGATCTGGGCGGCCGGGTCCGACGGCGGTCCGACCGGCAGCGCCTGCACGAATGTGCTTACCGCGTCCACGACTTCGTCGTAACGCGAGCGAGGCGCCAGGATGCGGGTCTGGCCCACGCAGGCCTGCCCGGTGTTCATGATCCCGGAGAACACCAGCATCGGGATCGCCGACGCCAGGTCAACGTCCTCGAGGACGATCGCGGCCGACTTACCGCCGAGCTCCAGCGTGCACGGCTTGAGCATTTCCGCGGCGCGCCGGCCGATCTCCTTGCCGACGCCGGAGCTGCCGGTGAACGTGAACAGGTCGACGTCTGGGTTGGAGGTCAGCGCCTGGCCGGTCTCGATGCCGCCGGGCACCACCGAAAGCACGCCCTCGGGCAGGCCGGCCTCGACGAAGATGTCCGCCAAAGCGTTTGTGGTCAAGGGTGTTTCGGCGGCCGGCTTGAGCACCACGGTGCAGCCGGCCAGCAACGCGGGCCCCAGCTTGTTGACCGCGAGGAACAGCGGCACGTTCCAGGCCACGATCGCGCCGACGACGCCGATCGGCTCGCGGTGCACGATGGTCTGCCCGTAGGAGCCGTTGCGGATCTCGCGCCACTTGACCTGGTCGACGGCCGGGCCGGCGAAGAAGTTCATCGCCCCCATCGAGCCCATCCAGTGCATCGTCTCGATGGTGGTCGGCGGCTGGCCGGTCTCGCCGGCGAGCAGCGCGCTCAGCAGCTCCTTGCGCTCCTCCATCAGCTTGGCGGCATTGGCGATGACGGCCGCGCGTTCCTTCGGCGGCGTCGTGGGCCAGGGGCCGTTGTCGAAAGCCGCGCGGGCCGCGGCGACCGCGGCGTCGACGTCCGCCGCCGCCGCCAGGGGTGTCTTGCCGAAGTACTCGCCGGTGGCCGGACAGCGCACCTCGATCACCTCGGAGGTCGACGGCTCCGTCCACTTGCCGCCGATGAAAAGCTTGTCGTATTCGGTCTTGATGTCGGTCATATTCCGCCGCTCCTCTTTTCCTGTCTGATCGCACTGCCCTGCTTGTCGTCGCCGGCGGGCATGCGCGTCACCCTACCCAAGCCTGCGCGAAACGAGAACACGTTTCACTATTGGGGTTGCAGGACCAGCACCAGATTGCTGACCAGGAACTCGCGCAGCCCCGGCACCGACGTCAGCCACCATGCCCATCGCGGGTGGTAGCGGGGAAATGCGGCCAGGGTGGCCCCGGTGCTGGCGGCCCAGACCAGACCGTCGGCGACGGACACCTCGAACAACGACGACCCGTAGTTGTTTTTGGGTAACCGGCCGTGTTTGCGGGTGTAGCGCGCGGCGGCGCGGGCGCCGCCGAGGTAGTGCGTCAGGCCCATCTCGTGGCCGCCGAAGGGCCCCAGCCAGACGGTGTAGGACAGCACGGCCAGGCCGCCCGGCTTGGTCACCCGCAGCATCTCGGCGCCGAGCTGCCAGGGCCTCGGGACATGCTCGGCGACGTTGGAGGACAGGCAGATGTCCAAGGAGTCGTTGGCGAAGGGCAGCGCCATGCCCGAGGCCCGCACGAATGTCCCCGCCCCCCGGGCAACGGCGGGCCCGGCCGCGTGCATCTCGGCTGGGTCGGGTTCGACCCCGATGTAGCGGAGCCCGGCATCGGTGAAGGCCGCGGCGAAATAGCCGGGGCCACCGCCGACGTCGAGCAGCGTGCGCCCGGCCGGGGATCCACCGTGGGTGCCGCGCCACAGATCGCTCACCATCGCCGCGGTATCGGCCGCCAGCGCGCCGTAGAAGCGGGCCGGATCCGACTGCTCGTACCGGAATTCCGACAGCAGTCGCACCGAGCGGGCCAGCGTCGCCCGGCGGGCGAAGACGTCGGTGGAGGCCACCGGCCACACCCTACGGATGTGCGGTGCACGCATCGCCGCCGGTTAGGCTGGCGATCGATGTCTTCCTTGCGCTCCGTGCTGCTGCTGTGCTGGCGCGATACCGGGCACCCGCAGGGCGGCGGAAGCGAAGCCTATTTGCAGCGCACCGGCGCGCAGCTGGCCGCATCCGGCATCGCCGTCACGCTGCGCACCGCCCGCTATCCCGGCGCGGCGCGCCACGAGGTCGTCGACGGCGTGCGGATCAACCGCGCCGGCGGCCGCTACTCGGTGTATGTCTGGGCCTTGCTGGCGATGGCCTGGGCCCGGCTCGGGCTCGGCCCGCTGCGCAAGGTGCGGCCCGACGTGGTCGTCGACACCCAGAATGGCCTGCCCTTCCTGGCGCGGCTGATCTATCGCCGCCGGGTGGTGGTGCTGGTGCACCACTGCCACCGCGAGCAGTGGCCGGTGGCCGGTCCGGTGCTCGGTCGCCTCGGCTGGTTCGTCGAGTCGACGCTGTCGCCGCGGGTGAACCGGCGCAACCAATACGTCACGGTGTCGCTGCCGTCCGCCCGCGACCTGGTCACCCTCGGCGTCGACGGTGCCCGGATCGCGGTGGTGCGCAACGGCCTCGATCGCGCGCCGGCACAATCGTTGTCCGGCCCGCGATCGGCCACGCCGCGCGTGGTGGTGCTGTCGCGGCTGGTGCCGCACAAGCAGATCGAGGACGCCCTGGAGGCGGTCGCGCGGCTGCTGCCGCGGATACCGGGTCTGCATCTGGACATCGTCGGCGACGGCTGGTGGCGCGAGCGGCTCGTCGAGCACGTGCAGCGGCTGGGCATCTGTTCGGCGGTGACCTTCCACGGTCACGTCGACGACGTGACCAAACACCATGTCCTGCAAGGGGCTTGGGTGCACCTCCTGCCCTCACGCAAGGAGGGCTGGGGCTTGGCCGTCGTCGAGGCGGCCCAGCATCGGGTGCCGACCATCGGCTACCGATCCTCGGGCGGCCTGTCGGACTCGATCGTCGACGAGGTGACCGGAATCTTGGTGGACAGCCACGCCGAGCTGGTGGATCGACTCGAAGAACTCCTGGCCGATCCGGTGCTGCGCGACCAACTCGGCGCCAAGGCGCACACCCGCAGCGATGAATTCTCGTGGACACAAAGCGCCGACGCGATGTGCGGCGTGCTGGAAGCGGTGCAGGCCGGCCGGACCGTCGACGGGCTAGTCACCGGCCGGGGCTGAGCGAGTGCGGCGCCGCCACGCGCCGATCACCGCGCCGGCGCCGCCGCCGATCAGCGTCGCCAGCCACACCAGATGCGCGATCATCGTCGCCGTCCGGCGCCCGGCGGGCACCCCGGTGCTCTGCCCGCCCACCCGGTAGAGCGCGATGTCGTGGTCCCGATAGACCGGTGCCAGCGCACCCAGGGTGCGGGCGGCCGCCCCCATGTCGCCGGCGCTGTCGGATTCGACCACCAACCAGCTCACGCCGGCCGCGGCCAGCGCCGACGGGTCGGGCCCGGACAGCAGGAGTTCCTGCACCGCCCGGGCGTGGGCGCCTTCTCCGGGGATGGTGGCGCCCGAGATCACCAGGTCACCGGTGGTCAGCACGTCGGCGCGCACCCAGCGGGGCAGCGGATCCAATACCGGTGTGGGGCCCGACCAGGAGAACAGCCGCATGGTGCCGGCCGGCAACACCGCGACCGCGCCCGGATGGGCGTCGATCGCCGCGGCGACGGCGGCCCAGCCGGGCGGATAGCGCACGGGCGCCACCTTGCCGAACACACCCCAGCCCAGGTCGGGCAGCGCCAGCAGCAGCACCAGGCAGCAGACCAGCGCCGGGGCGGCGCCCGAGAGCCGCAGCCACCGGCGCACCGTCACCACCGCGCCGGCGCCCGCCAGGGCGTAGCCGGGCACGGCCAGCGCCACCCACTTCTGCCCGTCGCGCAGCACCCCGAAGCCGGGCACGGAGTCGACCACCGCGCTCAGCAGCTGCAGGCCCGGCCCGGTGGCCAGTGCCGCCGGGAGCAGCACGGACACCGCCGCCAGCACCAGCAGCGGCATTGCCACCGGGCGCCGGACGACCGTCGGCAGGCCCGTCGCCACCACGCCCAGCAGCACCACCGCCGAGAACACCGCGACAAGCGTGGTGCGGGAACCGGGTACGGCGTCGCCGTTCCAGATTCCGCCGAGGCTCGCCAGGCTGGCCAAGGTGCCCAGCCCGGGCTCGGCGCGGGGAGCGAACGCTGCCACTCCCAGCCGGTTGGCCGCGGTGTGGGCGGTCAGCGACGACCCCAGCACCGACGCCGTCAGCCACGGCAGCGCCGCCAGCACCGCGGCGCCCAACGCCGCCGCGGCGCACCACCGGCGCGGCCGGCCGGTACCGGGCGCCACGACGCAGACCAGCGCCACCGTTGCGGCGAGCAGCAGCCCGGTCGGGGTCAGCCCGGCCAGCGCGATCCAGAAGGCCAGCCCGAAGAAGTCGAACCGGCTCGCCCCGCAGGCCCGAACCGTCCGCAGCGTCAGCATGGCCGCGGCGACCCAGGGCAGGCAGCCGTAGCCGACCAGCAGGCTCCAATGTCCCTGCAGAAGCCGTTCTGCGACATAGGGATTCCAGATCGCCACGGTGGTGGCGACGAACTGGCCGGGCGCGCCCGCGCAGGGCAGTGCGACCGCGACCAGCCGGGCCGCGCCCCATCCCGCCAGCCACAGCCCCAGGACGAGCAGCGTCTTCACCACGACGCCGCCGTCGACCAGATGCGAGGCCAGCGCCACCGCGAAGTCTTGCGGGGTGGCGCGCGGCGCCGACGTCAGCCCTAACGCGGTATCGGACAGATACGACCGCGGCGTCGACACCGCGTCGCGCAGCAGCAGGTATCCGGGTGCCAGGAGCGGCCCGACCACCAGCAGCGCCAAGACCAGTGCGTACCCGGGTTGGGTCCAGCGCACGGTTAACGCATCCGGGCCGGGCTATTCCCGGTCGTGCGAGCCGGGCGGATTCGACTCGGTTGGCCTCGCGGCGGTCGGCTCCTCCGGGCCGGGCGCGCCCGACGGGCCGGGCGGGTCGGAGCCGGGTGCACCGGTCTCCGGGCGCGCTTCGGGGCGCTGGGTGGGAAGCTTCTCGGTCTCGGCTTCGGCGCCGGGCACCGGTTCCTCGAGGCCGCTGCGGCCGAAGAACTCCTGGTCGCTCCGGTCCAGGCCGGGATCGGTCAGCGCGCTCTCGCTGCGCAGGCTGAACGAGGCGAGCACCCCGCCGCCGATCAGCGCGATCAAGCCGACCGCGGTGAAGGTGATCGGCAGCACGCGCGACCAGAGGGCCAGCCGGTCGCGCTCATCGCGAGCGGCGTTGACCTGGGATTCGACGGTGTCTTCGTTCCACGTGACCTTGTAGTCGGCCACCGTGAGCTCGGGCTTGAGCGGATCCCGGGCGAAATAGTGGTCGGCGTGCTCGGTCTGCTTGACGATGGTGCCCGACACCGGGTCGACCCAGAACGTGCGCTGCGCCGCGTAGTAGCGGGTCATGGTGATCTGTTCGTTCGGGTCACCGCCCTGGACGCCCCACATCGACGCCGACGTGGTCTGCTTGGCGTCCTCGTTGCCCGCCAACAGCGACGGGTAGGCCACCGGGGCCACCAGCTTGCCGTCGGCGTTGTAGCCCACGTTCTGCGTGAATTTGTAGGTGGTCAGCCCGTTGACGTCTTCCTGGCTGTCGTAGTTGACGTCGAACGCCTTCTGCGCGATCGGATCGAAGTAGGGATAGGTCTTCTTCTCGGTGTGGAACGGGAACCGGTAGGACAGCCCGTCGTGGCGCAGCGGCATCGCGGTGGGCGGGTTCTCGTCGTTGACGGCGCGCGGTTTCTGAACCGAGCCGCCGGCGTGGGTGTCGTCGGAGACGGCCAGCGCGGTCTTGCGGTTCAGCGTGACGGTGTCGACGATGGCCAGCAGCAGCCCGCTGTCCTTCTGCTTGTCCGTGCGCCGCAACGAACTACCGACCTGAAGGGTGACCACGTCGGAGTTGGCGGGCGACTCGACGCTGATCTGCTGCTGGGAGACCAGCGGCACGTTCTGGTTGACGACGACGTGGTCCGTCGACAACGACGCCGAGTCCAGTGCGGTCCCCGTGCCGTTGCCGATCAGCGTGGCGTCGATGTTCAGGGGGACCTTGGTGATCCTGCTGGTGGTGTACGTCGTCAGAAGCAGCGCGGCGATCAGCAGGGCGGCTCCGAGTCCGATGATCCCGCATGCGGCGAACCGCAACATGACTGCTCGGTTCACGTCGCTGTGCCCTCCTCAATTTCTTGCTTCATCAGCCGCGACCCGACCCGAGCAGCAGCCCGGGGCAAACCCGTTTGACCCTAACAGCAGAAAGTAAGGCACCGACTTACCAACCTGCGCTCGGGCGGACGGGGTGCTCGGGGTGTGCCCGTTCGCCGGGCGACGCAGCACAGGCAAACTGTGGTGGTGAGCGACGACCAGCGGGTGGGCGGGGTCCGCAGCTTCCTGCCGGCCGTGGAAGGCATGCGCGCTTGCGCGGCCATGGGTGTGGTGGTCACGCACGTCGCGTTCCAGACCGGACACTCCAGCGGCGCCATCGGCAGGCTGTTCGGCCGTTTCGACCTCGCCGTCGCGGTGTTCTTCACGCTGTCGGGTTTTCTGTTGTGGCGCGGGCACGCCGCGGCGGCACGGGATCTCGTGCCGCGCCCCCGCACCGGCCACTACCTGCGGTCCAGGGTGGTCCGCATCATGCCCGCCTACGTGGTCGCCGTCGTCGTGATCCTGACGCTGTTGCCCGACGCCGACCACGCCAGCCCGACGGTGTGGCTGGCCAACCTGACGCTCACCCAGATCTATGTGCCGCTGACGCTGACCGGCGGGCTGACGCAGATGTGGAGCCTGTCGGTCGAGGTCAGCTTCTATCTGGCGCTGCCGATTCTCGCGTTGCTGGCCCGCCGCCTGCCGGTGGCCGCGCGGGTGCCGGCGATCGCCGCGCTGGGAGTCCTCAGCTGGGCGTGGGGCTGGGCGCCCCTGCATTCCGGGTCGGGCACCAATCCGCTCAACTGGCCGCCGGCGTTCTTCTCCTGGTTCGCCGCGGGCATGCTCCTGGCCGAGTGGGTGCACAGCGGGATCGGGCTGCCCGCGCGCATCGTGCAGAGAAAGGCGGGCCGCCTGGCGATGGCCGCCGTGGCGGTGGTCGCCTACCTGATCGCGGCGTCGCCGTTGGCCGGTCCCGAAGGCCTGGTGCCCGGCACCCCGGCGCAGTTCGCGGTGAAGACCGCGATGGGCTCGCTGGTGGCCTTCGCGCTGGTCGCCCCGCTGGTGCTGGACCGGGTCGACACGCCGCACCGCATCCTGGGAACCACCGCGATGGTGACACTGGGGCGCTGGTCCTACGGGCTGTTCGTGTGGCACCTGGCGGCGCTGGCCATGGTGTTCCCGGTGCTCGGGACGTTCCCGTTCACCGGCAGCATGCCCACGGTGCTGGTGTTGACGCTGGTCTTCGGCTTCGCGATCGCCGCGGTCAGCTACGCGCTGGTCGAGTCGCCGTGCCGAGAAGCGTTGCGCCGCTGGGAGAAACGCGAGAAACCGGCTGAAGCGCAGGTCATAGACACTGAGGCGGACGCAATCGCGCCATGACCTCGTCACGGACCGCCGAACGGCGGGCCTTGCCGGCGTCGTCGCGCAGCGGGGTGTCGACGAACTCGATGAAGTCGGGGGTGGGCGGCACCTTGTAGCCCGCCAGCTGTTCGTGCAAAAAGGCTTGCGCGCCAACGGAATCCAGGACAGACCCGTCGGCCGTGTGCACCAGGGCGTAGGGCACCTGGCCGAGATCGGCGTGGGGGACGCCGACGACCAGACAGGACAACACGTCCGGGTGGGCCGACAGCGCGTTCTCGATTTCGGCGGGGTAGACGTTGCGGCCCCCGACGGTGAACATGTCGACCCGCCGGTCCGACAGATACAGGAAACCGTCGGCGTCGAAATAGCCGAGATCGCCCAGCGAGTCCCAGCCGTCGCGGCTCTTCGCCGCGGCTCCGACATAGCGGTAGGTGGGCGCGCTGCCGGGGCCGGGCCGCATGTATATCTCGCCGACCACGCCGGGCGGGCAGGGGTTGCCGTCGTCGTCGAGCACCTTCATCTGTCCGGCCACCACCACGCCGACCGAACCGCGGTGCGCCAGCCATTGGTCCCCGGAGATGAACGTCAGCGCCTGTAATTCGGTGCCGCCGTAGAGCTCCCACACTTTCTCCGCACCCAGCAGGTCGATCCACGCCTGCTTGATGGCCGGCGGGCAGGGCGCGCCCAGATGCCAGAACCGCCGAATCGACGACAGGTCGTAGGCACCCGGGTCGGCCTGGTAGACCGGCAGCGTCCGCTGCATGATCGTCGGCACCGTCGTCAGGAACGTCACGCGATGGTCGGCGATCAGGCGGAGAAACCGCTCGGGGTCGAACCGGCTCATCAGCACCAGGTGATGGCGCATGAGCAACGCCATCGTCGCGGTGGTGAAGCCGGTGTTGTGCGACAGCGGCACCGGCACCAGGGTGGTGTCGCCCTCCTGGGCGCCCAGTGGATAGCCGATGGCCGACGGTATCCGGCTGTCGCCACCGGATTCGATCAGCTTGGGACG
>DASTKA010000155.1:0-3166 GCA_035716165.1 Mycobacterium sp.
CGGTCTTTCAGCAACAGCCGCGCCAGCGTGACCTTGTGCACTTCGGTCGGGCCGTCGGCCAGGCCGAGCACGAACGACTCGACCAGGTACTGCACGAACGGCATCTCGTGGGTGGTGCCCAACGAGCCGTGCAGCTGAAGCGCTCGCGACGACACGTCGTGCAGGACCTTCTGCATCATCGCCTTGACGGCCGAGATGTCGGCCCGGACGGCTTTGTAGTCGTTGAATTGGTCGATCTTCCAAGCTGTTTGAAGTGTCAGCAGCCGGAACGCCTCGATCTCCATCCACGAGTCGGCGACCATCTCCTGGACGAGTTGCTTGTTGGCCAGCACCTCGCCCTGGGTGTAGCGCGACGCCGCGCGTTCGCAGATCATGTCGAAGATCCTGCGCACCAGGCCCACGGTGCGCATCGCGTGGTGAATGCGTCCGCCGCCCAGGCGAGTCTGCGCGACGACGAAGGCGCCGCCGCGGGGCCCCAACATGTGATCGGCAGGGACACGGACGTTTTCGTACCGGACATAGCCTTCACGTCCGCCGCCGGTCGGCTGGTAGCCCAGCCCGACGTTGCGCAGCACGTTGATGCCCGGGGTGTCGCCCGGAACGACGAACATCGAGTAACGCTCGTAGGGCGGCGCCTCGGGATCGGTCATCGCCATCACGATGATGAACGACGCCATCGAGGCGAATGACGAAAACCACTTCTCCCCGTTGATCACCCAGTGATCACCGTCTTGCACCGCGGTGGTGCGGAATACCTTCGGGTCGGCTCCGCCCTGCGGCTCGGTCATCGAGAAACACGAAATGATGCGGTTGTCCAGCAGCGGCTCCAGGTAGCGCTCCTTGAGCTGGGGTGTGCCGTAGTGCGCCAGGATCTCGCTGTTGCCCGAATCGGGGGCCTGCGAGCCGAAGACGATCGGCGCGCATTCCGAGCGACCCAGAATCTCGTTCACCAGCGCCAATTTCACCTGGCCGTAGCCCGGACCGCCCAGGTGCGGGCCCAGGTGGGTCGCCCACAGCCCGCGGTTCTTCACGACCTCCTGCAGCGGCGGGATCAGCGCCTGACGCACGGGGTCATTGAGGTCGTGGGATTCCTTGACGATCATGTCGATCGGCTCGCACTCTTCGCGCACGAAGCCTTCGACCCACTGCAGTTGTTCCGCCCACTCCGGGTCGGTGGAGAAGTCCCACGACATACGCCGTCCTCTCTGGGTTGATCATTTTGAGCTGCATTGGGCCACCACGCCGGCGTCCTCGAGCGCGGTGATGGCGGTGGCGTCCAGGCCCAGCTCGCGCAGCACCGCGCACGCCGCGCAGGGGACCGGTCATGAAGACCACTTCTTGCGGCGTTCGGCCGCCTCGTCGGTCGCGTGGGAAATCACCTGATTGCGGTTTTCCAGTTCCATCGCCGACGACAGGCTCGCGGCGTCCGTGTTGACCTGAAGGGCGCGCTTGGTCAGTTGCGCGCCGAGCGGGGCATGGCCCGCGATCAGCGAGGCCAGCTCCACCGCGCGGCCGGCCAGCCGATCCGGCTCGACGACCTCACTGACCAGGCCGCGACGGTCGGCCTCGGTGGCCGACACGGTGCGGCCGGTGAGCATCCAGTCGGCGGCCACGCTGGTGCCGACGATGCGCGGCAGGTGGTAACTCATGCCCATCTCGGCGCCCGACAGCCCGAGCAGGATGGCGGCATTACCGAAAGACGCTGCGGCCGAGCAGATTCGGATGTCGGCGGCCAGGCACAGCGCGAATCCGGCCCCCACGCAGGGGCCGTTGACCGCGGCGATGACCGGCTGCGGCAATGCGCGCACCGCCTCGGCAAGGGCGGCCATCCTTTCCTGAAAGCGCATCCGGTCCAGCGCGGGCGCGCTCGCTTCGAGCATCGAGGGCCCGAAGTCGCGCATGTCGATGCCCGCACAGAACCCGCGTCCCGCGCCGGTGAGCACCACCGCGCGCACGGCCTGGTCCGCGGCCACATCGCCGAGCGCGTCGCGCAATTCGGCCTGCATCGCCTCGTTGATGGCGTTGAGTTGCTGCGGTCGATTCAGTCGCACAATCGCGACCCCGTCGCAGGGCCGTTCCAGAGCCAGGGTGTCCGGCATGCTCAGACCCGCTCGATGATCGTCGCCGTGCCCATCCCGCCGCCGGTGCACATGGTGACCAGACCCGTTGTCAGGTCCCGACGTTCGAGCTCGTCGAGAACGGTGCCGATCAGCATTGCGCCGGTGGCGCCGATGGGGTGCCCGAGCGCGATCGCCCCGCCGTTGACGTTAACCACCTCGGGGTCGATGTCGAGATCGCGCATAGTTTTGAGCGGGACCGCGGCGAAGGCCTCGTTAATCTCCCACAGATCGATGTCGGCCACGGTCATGCCGGCACGCTCGAGACATCGCGCAGCCGCGGGTCCGGGCGCGGTGAGCATGATGATCGGTTCGCTGCCGATGGCCGCCGTGCCCCTGATCTGAGCGCGCGGAGTCACCCGATGGGTGTGGATCCAGTTCGAGGAGGCCAGCGACACCGCGGCGGCGCCGTCGACGACGCCGGACGAATTGCCCGCATGGTGCACGTGATCGATGCGGTCGACGCCGGGATAGCGCTGCAGGCATAGCTCGTCGAACGTGCGTTGCTCGCCATCGGCGCGGGCGGCGCCCATGGCGGCGAAGGCCGGTTTGAGGCGTGCCAGCGACTCGGTGGTGGTGCCGGGGCGGGGATGCTCGTCGCGTTCCATGTGGCCCTGCGGTGTCGGCACGTCGACCAGCGAACGTGCGAAGCGTGCCTGCTCGATGGCCGCGGCGGCGCGAGTCTGGCTTTGCGCGGCATAGGCATCGACCGTCTCGCGGCTGAATCCTTCCAGGGTGGCGATGAGATCGGCCGAAATACCCTGCGGCACGGTGGGATACAGCGCTCGAAGGTCGGGGTTGTTGCCGTCGATGGTCGGGACGCCCGCCGTGACATCCCAGCGCGACATGGACTCGACGCCACCGGCGATCATCAGATCCTCGCTGCCGGCGGCGATGGCCGAGGCGGCGACGGTCACGGCCTGCTGGCCCGACCCGCAGAATCGGCTCAGCGTCATCCCGGGGACGCTCTCGGGCCAGCCGGCCAGCAGCACCGACAGGCGGGCGATGTCGTCGCCGTGGTCTCCGCTGAGAATGCCGTTGCCGGCGAC
>DASTKA010000156.1:0-2944 GCA_035716165.1 Mycobacterium sp.
GTACTTCGTTGATCAGCCACCGAGGATCTCGTTCCGGGTGATCCTGTGGGACTGGGAACGGATCAGGGTCGGGTCGTCGTCGGGAGCACGCAGGTCGAGGGAACGGTCGGTCCCACCAACGTGGTAATTCTGCAGGTATTCCTGGAGCACGGCCAGGAGGTATCGGCCGCCAGCGATGGAGCAATGCTGAGAACCTGTGGATCGGCTGGTGAGGGGCGTACCTTCCCAGTGATCAGCTCAGGATCTCAAGCAAGGCCGACGTTGGCGCGTCGGTCGGGAAGGCACGCCCATGCTCACCGTAGTCCCCGACCCCTCCTCCGGTGACAACGACCGGTCCACCCCGCCGGGCTCGGCATCGTTGATCGACGAGATCGTCCGCGAGGGCGCCCGCCGGATGCTGGCCGAGGCGCTGCAAGCCGAGGTTGACGCCTACATCGCCGCGTTCGCCGATGAACGTGACGAGCGCGGGCGGCGTCTGGTCGTGCGCAACGGATACCACGAGCCTCGTGAAGTGCTCACCAGCGCGGGAGCGGTGGCGGTCACCGCGCCGCGGGTCAACGACAAGCGCACCGACCCTGACACGGGCGAGCGTCAGCGGTTCGCCTCGGCGATCCTGCCAGCCTGGGCCCGCAAGACCCCGAAGATCACCGAGGTCCTGCCGCTGCTGTACCTACACGGCCTGTCCTCCGGCGACTTCGTGCCCGCGTTGGGCCAGTTCCTCGGCTCGGCGAAGGGCCTGTCCGCGCCGGTAATCACGAAGCTAACCGCGCAGTGGCAGGCCGAGCAACGCGCGTTCGCCGAACGCGACCTGTCCGAGGCGGACTACGTGTACCTCTGGGCGGACGGCATCCACGTCAACATTCGCCTGGAAGAGCACAAGCTGTGCTTGTTGGTGATGATCGGCGTGCGGGTCGATGGGCGTAAGGAACTCGTGGCCCTGGCCGACGGGTACCGCGAGTCGACCGAGTCGTGGGCGGATCTGCTGCGAGACTGCAAACGTCGTGGGATGCGCGCCCCGGTGCTCGCGGCCGGTGACGGCGCGCTGGGGTTTTGGGGTGCGTTACGCGAGGTGTTCCCGACCACGCGCGAGCAAAGGTGCTGGTTTCACAAAATCGCGAATGTGTTGGCAGCCCTACCAAAATCAGCGCATCCAGGAGCGAAGAAGGCGCTGGCGGAGATCTGGAACGCCGAGGACCGCCAGCATGCCCTGGACGCCGTGAAAGCCTTCGATGCCGCCTACGGGGCCAAGTTCCCCAAGGCGGTCGCGAAGATCACCGATGACATCGACGAGTTGCTGGCGTTTTATGACTTTCCGGCCGAGCACTGGATCCATCTGCGCACGACGAACCCCATCGAATCCACTTTTTCCACAGTGCGGCATCGGACCAAGGTCACCAAGGGGCCGGGTTCTCGCGCGGCCGGGCTGGCAATGGCGTTCAAGCTGATCGAGTCGGCTCAGGCTCGCTGGCGGGCGGTGAACGCGCCACAGCTCGTCGCGCTGGTCCGTGCTGGGGCCACCTTCGTTAACGGTAAGCACGTCGAACGGCCCGATGACCAGACCTCACCCACCGCAGCATAAAAGATCTTGATCCACAGTTCTTGACAATAGCTCGTCAACAACGCGGGGGTAGGCACTGCGCCCAGCGTGGAGAACATGCGATACGAGGACTGGGACTGGGTTCTAGGAGTCAATCTCGGCGGGGTAGTCAACGGAATCATGAGCTTCCTGCCTCACATGCTGAGTCACGGTGAGGGAGGGCACATCGTGTCCACCTCGTCGATGGCTGGGCTCTTGCCTTCGGTGAACAACTTCATCTACGCCGCCTCCAAGTACGGCGTGCGCGGGCTGGGCGATTCCCTGCGCCTCTCACTCGCTCCGCATAACATCGGCGTCTCCACCTTGTATCCGGGCCTGACTAGATCTCGAATGCTGCTTGCCGAGGACAATCGACAGCCGCAGTTCGGTGGCGGGGCGACTGATCACCAGCCTGCAGGTGGCCCGAGGGGGATAAAAGAATCGGGAATGGATCCCCGTGAGATTGGCGAGATGGTGGTCGATGCCATCCGTCAAAATCGCGGTCATATCCTCAGCCACGGCGAGTTTCGCGATGAGGTGGCCGAAGTCTGCCAGGAATTGCTCGACGCGTTCCCCGTCGGACAAGAGGTTGACGACGATCGGCTCGCGTTTCAAGCCATGATTCGCAAGCACACGGATGACGCGCGGGCAGCTATCGGCCGCATGGACGACTCTGAGGGCTCGACCGTCGAGTAGCCCCTTCGTCTGTCGACGGGGTGGACGAAGTCATCGGGCAGCCAGCTCACAGCCGCCGAGGCTACACCGATCACCGTGGCATCCGCGCGATCATCCCGAACACACGCTCATGGCTGGTCGGGCGTACACGTCCGGTCGTGCCGACGGGCGCGTTGATGGGCCATTCACCGTCGTAGGCCAGCTGCGCAAGGACCTCGCCGCGTCCCGGCCGCCCGCGAGTTCCGCGGCGAGGACCACCGTCGTGACTACCTGCACCGGTTCGACCCGGTTCGACTTCGTGACCGCCACGGTGTTCTGGCAGGGATCAGTGCTGGCCCGTCACCTGGCGTTGGAACGCGAAGCCGCCGCCACACCCGGCACCCTCTACTACGGCCACCTTCTCTATGAGGACGACACCGCGTATCCCAGAGATCGAGACTGGGCTCCTTCGCAACACCGAACTGCACATCGAACGATTCCGCAACCGGTTCCCATCGACATGATCTGACCGACCACACGGTGCCGACCGGAACACCACCGTCAGCGGCACCGCGCGTACCGGCTTATGCCAGCTCGGGCTGACGAGCTGGTGACATCTATCATCTGTAGTCACACCCGGTGATGTTTCGATTGGCGCACACTGTGGCTGACACCTATTCCAGTCAACTCACACGGGAACGCGGGCAGGTTGGA
>DASTKA010000157.1:0-2015 GCA_035716165.1 Mycobacterium sp.
CACCATGGTGTCCACCATCGACGCCGTGATCGACGGCTGGCGGCCCGCTCAGCGGCTCGACATCTACCAACAGTGCCGTGCCGCGGTGCGGCGCAGCACTGTGGAGAGCTTGTTCGGGCCGCGCCTGGCCGTCCACTCCGACTTTCTCGGCAAGCAGCTACAGCCCTTGCTCGACCTGACCCACCAGCTGCCGCAGGTCATGCAACTGCAGCAGCGGATCAACGCACCCGGTTGGCGACGGGCGATGACCGCCCGCGAACGCATCGACGATCTCATCGACGCGCGCATCGCCGATGCGCGTGTGGCATCCAACTCCGACGACCAGGTGTTGACCATGCTGATCAACGGTCGCGGCGAAGAAGGCTATGCATTGAGCGACAACGAAATTCGTGATTCTGTCGTTTCACTCATCGCCGCCGGCTACGAGACCACCAGCGGGGCCCTGGCCTGGGCGATCTACGCGCTGCTGTCGCAGCCGGGCGCGTGGGACACCGCGGCGGAGGAGGTGAAGCGCGTACTCGCCGGCAAGCCGCCCACCGCGGCCGACCTGAGCGCATTGACCTACCTGAACGGCGTCGTGCACGAAACCCTTCGGCTCTACCCGCCCGGTGTGATCTCCGCGCGCCGGGTGATGCGTGACCTCTCGTTCGAAGGGCACCGCATCCGGTCGGGGCGGTTGTTGATCTTCAGCCCCTATGTCACTCACCGGCTTCCCGAAATATGGCCCGAGCCAACGCGATTCCGGCCACAGCGCTGGGACCCCGCTTCTGCCGAGTACCGCAAACCCGCGCCGCACGAATTCATCCCGTTCAGCGCTGGGTTGCACCGCTGCGTGGGAGCCGTGCTGGCCACCACCGAGATGACGGTCATGCTTGCGCGGCTGCTGGCCAGAACCCGACTGCGGTTGCCCGCTCAACGCCTACGCGCGGCGAACCTGGCCGCGCTGCGGCCCAAGCCCGGGTTGACCGTCGAGGTCACCGACTCAGTGCCAGCGCAATAGCACCAGTTCGGAGCCGAAGCCGGGACCGACCGCGAGCATCAGCCCGGGGCTGGCGCTGGGCGGCGGTTTGGCGATGGTGTCGCGCAGGATGTGTAGCACGGACGCCGACGACAGGTTGGCGACTTCCCCAAGCGAGCGCCAGGTGAGTTCCTGTGCCTCCGAGGGCAATTCGAGGCTCCTGGCAATGGTGTTGATGACTTTGGGGCCGCCGGGGTGGGTCACCCACGCGCCGATGTCGTCCTTCGTCAGCCCATGTGCGGCGAGGAAGGTGTTCACGTCGTCGGCCAGGTGACGGTCGATGACATTCGGCAGTTCCGGAGACATCACCAGCTGCATTCCGTCCGAGCCGATGTTCCAGCCCATGATGTGCAGCGATTCGGGGTACAGGCGGCTGCGCGAATCCAGGATGTCGGGTCCGGCGGACTGCAGCTGCTCGGCGCGACGGTCGCCGACGGCGACCACGGCGGCGGCGCCATCGCCGAACATTGCCGTCCCGACCAATCCCGACACGGTGGGCCGGACCGTCGGGAAGGTGAGCGAACACAGCTCGACCGACACCAGGACTGCGACGCCGTCGGGCGCACCACGCAGGTAATCGTGCAGCCGCCCGACGCCCGCCGCCCCGGCCGCGCAGCCCAGGCCGAACAGCGGCACCCGCCGCACGTCCGGGCGCAAGCCGAGGCGCCCGACGATCCTTGCGTCGAGCGACGGCACCGCGATACCGGTGACTGTCGTCGTCGCGATCATGTCGATGTCTTGCGGCTGCAGCCCGGCCTCGTCGAGCGCACCCAGCAGTGCGTCGCAGCCCAGCTGCACCGCCTTGTCGATGAAGATCTCGTTGGTGTCACCGAAGTCGGTGAGCGTGTGGTACCGCTCGAGGGGCAGCACGAGGTGACGGCTGTTGACCTTGGCCGCGGCGTGCAGGCGCCGGACGATCTTCTCGTGCTCGGCCAGCGCCGGAAACTTCACCACCTGGTCGGTGATTTCGCTTTGGCTATAACGATGCGGCGGCAAC
>DASTKA010000158.1:0-4618 GCA_035716165.1 Mycobacterium sp.
GCGCGCAGCGATCGCTGCGCGGCCACGGTGGTCAGCCGCTCGTCGGCCAGCCGCACCGGGACCGGCGCGGCTCCGCGCGCCAAAACTTCAGCCAGCGCGTCGGCCATCTCGATCGCGTCGAGCGCCGACGGGCCGGTCCTATCGGCCAGCGTGCGCGGCAGCCCGACCACCACCTCGACGGCCTCGAGTTCGGCCGCCAGCGCGGCCAGCCGCCGCAGATGTTTGCCGTTACGGTCGCGACGGACGGTTTCGACCGGGGTGGCCAGGATGGCGTCGGGGTCGCTGCAGGCCACGCCGATGCGGACGCTGCCCACGTCGATGCCGAGTCGTCGTCCCCGTCCAGGGTCCTGGTGAGGATCGCCGGGCCGGTCAGGCAAGCGGTGCTGTGCTGAGACCACTCAACCGCCCTGTGCTTTGAGAATCTCGTCGCGAACCGCGTCGAGCGCCGCGTCGATGCCGCCCGGATCCTTGCCGGAGCCCTGCGCCAGGTCCGCCTTGCCACCACCGCGGCCGTCGACGGTCGCGGCGAGTTGCTTGACCAGGTCGTCGGCGCGCAGGCCCCGCTCTTGGGCGGCCGGATTGGCGGCGACGGCATACGGCACCGACCCGCCTTCGCCCTCGGCGATCAGCGCGACCACCGCGGGATCGCTGCCCAGCTTGCCGCGAATGTCGCCGACCAGGGAGCGCAGATCGGCCGCCGTCATTCCGCCGGACATCCGCTGCGCCACCACCCGGACGTTACCGATGCGCTCCGCGCCCGCCGCGGCGTTGGTGGCGGCGGCGCGCGCACCGGCCAGCCGGGCGCGTTCGAGTTCCTTTTCCGCCGCCTTGAGTCGCTCCACCAGGTTGGCCACCCGGGCGGGCACCTCGTCGGAGGGCACCTTCAGCGACGACGCGAGGCCCGCCATCAGCGCACGTTCCTTGGCCAGGTGCCGGAACGATTCGAGCCCGACGTAGGCCTCCACCCGGCGCACCCCGGAACCGACCGAGGATTCGCCCAGGATGGTCACCGGCCCGATCTGAGCCGAGTTGTGCACGTGGGTGCCGCCGCAGAGCTCCAGCGAGAACGGGCCACCGATCTCCACCACCCGGACCTCGTCGGGGTAGGCCTCACCGAACATGGCCATCGCGCCCATCGCCTTGGCCTTCTCCAGCTGCTCGGTGAAGGTGTGCACCTCGAAGTCGGCCTGCACGGCCTGGTTGGTCACCTCTTCGACCTGGGTACGCTGGTCCTCGGACAGCGGCCCCTGCCAGTTGAAGTCGAACCGCAGATAGCCCGGGCGGTTGAGCGACCCGGCCTGAACGGCGTTGGGCCCCAGCACCTGTCGCAGCGCCGCGTGCACCATGTGGGTGCCCGAGTGGCCCTGGGTGGCGCCGCGGCGCCACTGCGGGTCGACCGCCGCGACGACGGTGTCGCCCTCCACGAATTCACCGGACTCGACGTTGACCCGGTGCACCCACAGGGTTTTGGCGATCTTCTGCACATCGGTGACGGCCGCGCGGGCGGTCTCGCCGGCGCCCGTTCCGCTGATGGTGCCCTCGTCGGCGATCTGACCGCCGGCCTCGGCGTACAGCGGCGTGCGGTCCAGCACGAGTTCGACCCGGTCGGCCCCCTCGGTGCCGTGGGTGACCACCGGAACCCGTTTGCCGTCGACGAAGATGCCCAGAATCTTTGCCTCGGAGGTCAATTCGTCGAAGCCGGTGAACTCGGTGGGCCCGGCGTCGACGAGTTCGCGGTAGGCGGTCAGGTCGGCGTGCGCGTGCTTGCGCGCGGCGGCGTCGGCCTTGGCGCGGCGGCGCTGCTCGGCCATCAGTTCCCGGAAGCCGACCTCGTCCACCTGCAGGCCGGCCTCGGACGCCATTTCCAGGGTGAGCTCGATCGGGAATCCGTACGTGTCGTGCAGGGTGAAGGCGTCCGTGCCCGAAATCGCTTTCGCGCCAGAGATTTTGGTAACTCCGGCCACCTCGTCGAACAGCTTCGAGCCCGCCGCCAGCGTGCGATTGAATGCGGTCTCCTCGGCGACGGCGATGCGCCGGATCCGGTCGAAGTCGGCGACGAGCTCGGGATACGACGGGCCCATCGCGTCGCGTACGGTGGCCATCAGGTCACCGACGATGGGTCCTTCGATGTCGAGCAACCTGGCCGAGCGGATCACCCGGCGCAGCAACCGGCGCAGCACGTAGCCGCGTCCGTCGTTGCCCGGCGTGACGCCATCGCCGATCAGGATGGCCGCGGTCCGGCTGTGGTCGGCGATGACGCGGTAGCGCACGTCGTCGTCGTGGTTGCCCACGTCATACCCCCGGGGTGCCCGGGCGGCCGCGGTGTCGATGACCGGGCGCAGCAGGTCGGTCTCGTAGACGTTGTGCACGCCCTGCAGGATGAAGGCGACCCGCTCCACACCCATGCCGGTGTCAATGTTCTTGCGGGGCAACGGCCCCAGGATCTCGAAGTCGGTTTTGCCGGTGCCCTCGCCGCGCACGTTCTGCATGAACACGAGATTCCAGATCTCGATGTAGCGGTCCTCGTTGGCGATCGGGCCGCCCTCGACACCGAACTCCGGCCCGCGGTCGTAGTAGATCTCCGAGGACGGGCCGCACGGGCCGGGGATGCCCATCGACCAATAGTTGTCTTCCATGCCGCGGCGCTGGATGCGCTCTTCGGGCAGGCCGGCGATCTCCTGCCACAGCTGCACGGCCTCGTCGTCGTCGAAAAAGACCGTCGTCCAGATGCGTTCGGGATCCAGTCCGTAGCCGCCCTGCTCGACGCTGTTGGTCAGCAGGGTCCAGGCCAGTTCGATGGCGCGACGCTTGAAATAGTCGCCGAACGAGAAGTTGCCGGCCATCTGAAAGAACGTGTTGTGCCGGGTGGTGATACCGACCTCGTCGATATCCGGGGTGCGGATGCACTTCTGGATGCTGGTGGCGGTCGGGTATTCGGGGGTGCGCGCGCCCAGGAAGTAGGGCACGAACTGCACCATGCCCGCGTTGACGAACAGCAGGTTGGGGTCGTCGAGGATCACCGATGCGCTCGGCACCTCGGTGTGGCCCGCCTTCACGAAATGATCAAGAAAGCGTTTCCTGATCTCGTGTGTCTGCACTTTCGGAGTCCGCTTCTTCCTTCAACATCGACGTCTGGATCCCAGCCTATTCGCCGGGGTGCGGGGGCCCGCCCGACGACGCATATCGACCGCTCACAGTACCTGCCCCGGAGCCGGGCCCCGGGGGAGCTAACCCTCCAGAAAGCTCAGCCGGACCGAGCGTTGGGGGTTGTCCCGGTTCAGGTCGACCAGGACGATGCTTTGCCACGTGCCCAGCATCGGCTCCCCAGCCGAGACCGGAACCGTCACCGACGGGGCGACGAGCGCCGGCATCACATGGTCGGCGCCGTGGCCCGCGGAGCCGTGCGAGTGCCGGTACCGGTCGTCGCGCGGCAGCAGCCGTTCCAGCGTGTCGACCAGGTCGTCGTCGGAACCGGCGCCCGTCTCGATGATGGCCACCCCCGCCGTGGCGTGCGGGACGAACACGTTGCACAGGCCGTCCCCGCGCGACCAACAGAACCCGCGCACCGCCTCGGTGAGGTCGACGATGCGGCGGCGCGACGTGTCCACGTCCAACACATCGGTATGCACCCGGCCAAGCCTACGGCGACAGTGTCGCGACCAGCCAATCGTTTGTGAGGCGGCCCACAGTTGGGCATTGCGGCGCACGACGGGCAGGAGGAAGGTAGCGGGTGGGACCGGTGGCGCCACCGGGGCGCCGCCCCGACATAGGAGGGGCCGACCGTGTACGCACGATCCACCACCATCCAGGCGCAACCCCTGTCCGTCGACATCGGAATTGCGCACGTTCGCGACGTCGTCATGCCCGCCCTACTGGAGATCGAGGGGTGTGTGGGGCTGTCACTGTTGGTCGACCGGCAGTCCGGCACCTGCATCGTCACCAGCTCGTGGGAAAGCATCGAGGCGATGCGCGGCAGCGCCGAGCGGGTGGCACCCATCCGTGACCGGGCCGCGCTGATGTTCGACGGCAGCGCCCGCGTCGAGGAATGGGACATCGCCCTGCTGCACCGCGACCATCCCTCCCGCCCGGGCGCGTGCGTGCGCGCCACCTGGCTCAAAGTGGTGCCGGATCAGCTCGACCGGTCCCTGGACTTCTACCGGTCCTCGGTGCTGCCCGAGATGGAGAACCTCGACGGGTTCTGCAGCGCCAGCCTGCTGGTCGACCACCCCGCCTGCCGCCGGGCCGTCACCTGCTCGACGTTCGACTCGATGGAGGCGATGGCCCGCAACCGCGACCAGGCCAGCGAACTGCGCAGCAGGCGGGTGCGCGAGCTGGGCGCCGAGGTGATCGACGTGGCGGAGTTCGAGCTGGCGATCGCCCATCTGCGGGTGCCCGAGCTGGTCTGAAGGCCGGCAGCGCCGGCTCAGGGCAAAGCGTCCCCGGGGAATCCGCGGCAGGCGTGCACCTCGTAGGTGAGGACGCCCGCCGCCACCCCGGGGTCGTCGCTCATGATCCGGGTGGTCTCGTCGACGGTCGCCGCGAACACCCCGACGCCGCAGATGTCGGATTCGTCGCTGACCGGTAGCACCACCGGCAGCACGCCGTCGTCGCGCAGGCC
>DASTKA010000159.1:0-2914 GCA_035716165.1 Mycobacterium sp.
CGTCGAACGGGACACCGTGAAATCCCTCGATCACCTGCGGCCCGGAGGTGCCGATGCCGAGGCGGAATCGCCCGTCGGACACGTAATCCAGCCCCGCGGCGGTCATCGCCAGCAGCGACGGCGTGCGGATGTAGATGGGCAGCACCCCGGAAGCCAGTTCGACGGTGTTGGTCTTGGCGGCCAGGTATCCCAGCTGAGAGATGGCATCGAAGGCGTACGCCTCGGCCACCACCACGACTTCGATGCCGGACTTCTCGAGTTCGACCACGCGGTCGACGGCCTCGTGAAAGCCGCCCGAATAGTGCAGAGCGATCCCGATTCGCATCAATGACACTTACCACGCTGCGGCGCGGGCCGGGGTGCTCAGCCCGCCAGGCCAGCGATCTCCGAGCCGGCTCACTTCAACAGCGCGACGATCTTCTCGTCCAGGGGAATCGCTTCGGCCTCGGGGTCGACCGCTTCGGTGCCCGGCAAATGCACGTCCGGATCGGCGAAGTCGCGATACTTCTTGTCCCCGTCGAGCGTGTAGAGCAGATAGCCGGTCAACAGCGCCCGAACCGACCGCTGGGTGCGCCGGTGCGGGCCGGGCAGGCCCAACACCTTCGTCAGCCGCCGGCCCTCGGCCAGACCTGCGGATTCGGCCTTGCTCACGATGCGCAGCGTCGCCGCGTCCCATGCGTCGGCGAGCGACAACGCGTTGGAATTCAGCGCTTTGGCGTCGTCCGGCGCGGCGAAGATCACCCCGGGGACCTTCAAAGTCGCGGCCGCCTGCTCGGCCGGCGGACTGGTGACGCTGGGAAAAAGCGCCGCCACCGCCGCCGGCTTGGACGGCATCCCCGCCGCGGCGAACACCGCCGCCGAGCCGCCGAAACCGTGGCCGACCACGCCGAGCTTGGCGGGATGCACGCTGATCTTCCCCGGGCCGAGGCGCACGCCCGACAGAATGTCCAGCGCGGTGCCCAGGTCGGAGGCGAAGTTCAGCACCGACGGCGCCAGGCCGCGCTGGGTGTCGGGCGCGCCGGCCACGATGCCCCACGACGCCAGATGCTCGAGCAGGTTCGCATACCGCGCCGTACCGGTAAGCCAGTCGTGGCCGAACGCCACGCCGGGAAGATTCAGCCCCTCCTCCGGGGTGTACACCACCCCCGGCAGGCCGGCGAAGGCCAGGTCACCACGCAAAACCCGATGCGGACCACGGCGGCTGAGGGTTGCGACGAGCTTGCGGGTGCGGGCCACGCGTTGACGTTAGCGCATCGCAATCGGGCGCCGGGTGCGAAGCAAGGCCGGCCGGCTTGTGCGGACTTCACCCGGGCGGTTTTAACCCCTGACCTCGACGAGGCCCGCACGCCACAGCGCCGCATAGAGCTGGTGCAGCGGGATGGACAGCAGCCGGGTGGCCAGGTCAGTCAGCGGGTCACCGGAGCCGGCCCGCGGCCGCGGGCGCGCCTTGGGTGCCGGCGCCACTGAGGCGGGCACCACATCGTCGTAGCGAACTGCGGTCATGATTGCCTCCTCATGGCGCCCGATAGGCGGTCGGAGAAAGTTACGCATCTCAATACGACCCGATGCACAATTCCCGGTTAACAACCACTGACGATTGAATTCATGGCTCGGCTAAAAATGTGTTCCCAGGTAGCCGTATTAACCGGCTGAAGCCCAATAATAGCCTGACCTCGAATGGATAACCCGCCGGTTAGCACCCGACACGCTGTGGAATCGTGATCGGGCGGCCTTCAAGCGGCTTGTCCTTTACCTGGCATGCGATAATTTTTCGTCTTTGCTGACATATCGAATGTTAAGGGCGAGCATCGGTGCGGTGGCGATGCGAATGAAAACGTCGCGAATACACCAGGTGAAATCGTTTCCGCCGTTTGTGACGAGTGCGTGAATGAATCGTCGGCGCGGCGGCGCGGGGCACGCGGGTGGATGGGTCCGGCGCCGCGGGCTTTCGCGCAGGTGGGCGGCCTGACCCTGACCGCGGAGTGCGGGGTTGGTGGTCCGCCTGCACTACCCTGTTCAGAATGTGCGGAATTGTCGGCTACGTCGGGCAGCAGCCCGCCTGTGAGGTCGTCATGGCCGCGCTGCGCCGGATGGAGTACCGCGGTTACGACTCCTCGGGGGTCGCCCTGGTCAACGGTGACGGCACCCTGACGGTCAGCCGTCGCGCCGGCCGGCTGGCCAACCTCGAAGAGGCGGTAGCCCAGATGCCGCCGTCGTCCCTGACCGGAACGACCGGTCTGGGCCACACCCGGTGGGCCACCCACGGACGGCCCACCGACCGCAACGCCCACCCGCACCGCGACGCCGCAGGCAAGATCGCGGTCGTCCACAACGGCATCATCGAGAACTACACCAACCTGCGCCACCAACTGGAGGCCGAGGGTGTGGAGTTCGCCAGCGACACCGACACCGAGGTGGCGGTCCATCTGGTGGCGCAGGCGTATCGGAAAGGCGACACCGCAGGCGATTTCGTCGCGTCGGTGCTCGCCGCGCTGCGCCGCCTCGACGGCCATTTCACGTTGGTGTTCGCCAACGCCGACGAACCCGGCACCATCGTCGCCGCCCGCCGCTCCACCCCGCTGGTGATCGGGATCGGCGACGGCGAGATGTTCGTCGGCTCCGACGTCGCGGCGTTCATCCCGCACACCCGCGACGCCATCGAACTCGGCCAGGATCAGGCGGTGGTGATCACCGCGAACGGCTACCGGATCACCGACTTCGACGGCAACGACGACCTGGGACCCGGGGCATACCGCGAGTTCCACATCGATTGGGATCTGGCCGCCGCCGAAAAGGGCGGCTACGAGTACTTCATGCTCAAGGAGATCGCCGAGCAGCCCGCCGCCGTGGCCGACACCCTGCTGGGACACTTCGTCAACGGCCGGATCGTGCTGGACGAGCAGCGCCTGTCCGA
>DASTKA010000160.1:0-4748 GCA_035716165.1 Mycobacterium sp.
GACTTCGCCGAGCCGGTGTCCTACGTCGACTTCACCATCACCTTCGAAGGCGACGACGGCCAGAAGATCGAGGACGTCAACAGCGGCGTGCAGGCCATCAACGGCGGTCTGGGCATCGCGGTGACCAAGAGCTGGGGCATGATCGACAACCGCACCATCTCGGCGATCACGCCGGTCGACGAGTTCACCTCCGATGTGCGCTTCATGGTCTACATCGGCCGGACGCCGCACAAGGAAGCCGTCGCGGGCCCGGAAAAAGCCCGAGCCAAGGCGGACGAATTCGGGCGCGAAGTCATCCGCCAGTTCGAGCAGGACATCGAGATCTGGCAGCACCAGCGCTATTCGGATCCGCCGGCTCTGGCCACCGACGAATACGAAGGCTTCACCGCAATCCGCAAGTGGGCCAAGCAGTTCTATCCCGAGGCGTCAGTATCGCAGGAAGGCTCAAGGCAATGAGTGCAGCACCGGTTCGCGTCTTCCAAGTCGGAAGCGGAAACGTCGGCTCGGAGATGATCAAGCGGATCGCTACCCAACCCGACATCGAACTCATTGGCGTGCACTGCTATTCGCCGGAGAAGGTCGGAAAGGACACCGGAGAATTCGCCGGGCTGGCGCCCAACGGGGTGGCGTTCACCGGGACGGTCGACGAGATCATCGCCGCCAAGCCGGACGTGGTGACGTTTCACGGGGTGTTTCCCGACGAGGACCTCTACGTCGCAGTGCTCGAGGCCGGCATCAACATCGTCACCACCGCCGACTGGATCACAGGCTGGCACCGCGACAGGAACCACCCGCACCCGTCGGGCAAGCCGGTGACCCAGCTGCTGGCCGAGGCGTGCGAGAAGGGCGGCGCGACGTTCTACGGCACCGGGATGAACCCGGGGCTCAACCAGATCCTGGGCGTGGTGTGCTCGGCCGACGTCGCCGACATCGAGAACGTCACCACCATCGAGTCGGTCGACGTGTCGTGCCACCACTCCAAGGACACCTGGATCGAGGTGGGGTACGGGCAGCCGGTCGACGATCCCGAAATCCCCTCGAAGCTCGAGAAATACACCCGCGTCTTCGCCGACAGCGTTCTCATGATGGCCGACTGCTTCGATTTGGTGCTCGACGAGGTCAAGTTCAGCTACGAGTTGGGCGCGTGCACGAAAGACGTCGACCTGGGCTGGTACACCCTGCCCAAGGGTTCGCTGGGCGGTAACTACATCAAGTATCAGGGCATGGTCGACGGCGTGCCGCGGGTCGAGACACACCTGGAATGGCAGATGACCCCGCACACCGATCCGAGCTGGAAAATCAAGGGCTGCTACATCACTCAGATCAAGGGCGATCCGTGCGTCTACAACAAGCACATGATCTTCCCCAAACCAGGGGTGGACCTGTCCAACCCGGACAACTTCGCGTCCATCGGGATGACCGTCACCGGGATGCCCGCGCTGGCCTCGATCAAGTCGGTCGTCGCGGCGCCGCCGGGGTTGATCACCAGCGCGGACCTACCGCTGCGCGGATTCGCCGGGCGGTTCAAGAAGTAGCCAATCATGCCGATCAAGGTGTTCCAGGTCGCAACCGGCAATGTCGGTTCGCAGATGATCAAGCGTCTGCAGAACCAGCCGGATCTCGAACTCATTGGTGTGCATTGCTACTCGCCGGAGAAGGTCGGCAGGGACGTCGGTGAGCTCGCCGGCATCGGGCCCGTCGGTATCAAGGCGACCGGCAGTGTCGAGGAGATCATCGCGGCCAAGCCGGATGTGCTCACCTTTCACGGCGTGTTTCCCGACGAGGATCTTTACTTACAGGTGCTTGAGGCGGGGATCAATATCGTCACCACCGCCGACTGGATCACCGGGTGGCACCGGGACAGGAACCACCCGCACCCGTCGGGCACGCCGGTGACGCAGCTGCTGGCCGCGGCGTGTGAGGAGGGGGGTGCCACCTTTTACGGCACGGGGATGAACCCGGGGCTGAACCAGATCCTCGGCGTGGTGTGCACGGCGGACGTCGCCGAGATCGAGAACATCACCACCATCGAGTCCGTCGACGTGTCCTGTCATCATTCAAAGGACACCTGGATCGAGGTGGGTTACGGGCTGCCGGTGGATGATCCGGACATCCCGTCGAAGCTGGAGAAGTACACCCGCGTGTTCGCCGACAGCGTGTTGATGATGGCCGACTGTTTCGACCTCACACTGGACGAGGTGAAGTTCACCTACGAGCTGGGCGCTTGTACCAAGGATGTCGACCTGGGCTGGTACACGCTGCCCAAGGGGTCGTTGGGCGGCAACTACATCAAGTACCAAGGCACGGTCGACGGGGTGCCGCGGGTCGAGACGCATCTGGTGTGGCAGATGACCCCGCATACCGATCCCAGCTGGGATATCAAGGGCTGCTACATCACTGAGATCAAGGGTGACCCGTGCATCTACAACCGACACATGATCTTCCCGCCGCGAGGCATCGATGGCCTCGACCCGGACAATTACGCGTCCCTCGCGATGACCATCACCGGAATGCCGGCGCTGAATGCGATTAAATCGGTCGTCGCGGCGCGCCCCGGGTTGATCACCAGCGCCGACTTGCCGCTGCGGAGTTTCGCCGGGCGGTTCAAGAAGTAGCGACGTGTCAACCGGGATCGTCGCCTTCGAACGTCCGCTCGGGGTGGTGGAAGTCGTTGGTGCGCTTTTGGCCGTGGTCAAGCTGCCGCGGAGGGATCCACTCGGTGCGGCCATTGGGGAGTTTCTTTGTGGTCCAGCCTTTTCCGACGAGCTTGTGGTTGGCCCCACAGGCGAAGGTGAGTTTGTCGGCATCGGTTTTGCCGCCCGTGGCCCAGTCGTCGACGTGGTGGACTTCGCACCAGTAGCCGGGCACGTCGCAGCCCGGCGCCGTACAGCCGCGGTCTTTGGCGTAGAGCACCACGCGTTGATCCGGTGAGGCGATGCGGCGGGTGCGGCCCAGATAAAGCGGCCGTTCGGAGTGCTTGTCGAAGACGGCAAGGTAGTGGTAGGCGTGGCGGGCCATCCGGATCACATCGGGCATCGGTAGCAGCGTGCCGCCACCGGTCACCGCCCGCCCGGTGCCCGACGTCAGTTCCTGCAGTGTGGTCGACACGATGACCGTGACCGGCAGTCCATTGTGCTGGCCGAGTTTCGGGTCGCCCAGCTGGCCGCGCACCAAGGCGTTGAGTGCGTCGTGCTGGCGCTGCGCGGGACTGCGCATATCGGTGCGCACTTGTTCGTCACCGGGTTCACCTGCGATGCAAGGCGTTTGGTCGTCCGGATTACACACACCGGGAGCCGCAAACCGGGACAGCCAGCCGTCGAGGTTGGCACGCAGCTCGGGTGAGGCGATTAGCTTCCCGATGCTCATACCGTCGGGTCGTTGGCCGCACCAGGTGAACCCGCGCTGGCGCGCCCGGTCCGCGTCGGAGAACTTTCCGTCGGGGTTGATTCGCAGGGCGCACTGGTGTGCGAGCTTCTGCAACTGATCCGGACGCAACGTCCGCGCCTGCCCGGCCAGGAATCGCTCGGCGTCGTCCACCGTGGCAGCGGGCACGCAGTCCGGGAGGTCGCGGATGAAGGTTTGAATGACACGTAAGTGCTGAGAGTCGAGCATCCCGTCGCGCCACGCCACGGCCGTGGCCGGCAACTGCGGCGGCAGCTCCGCGCCGGTGAGGGTCAGGCGCGGCGTCAACTCCTTGGCGTCGCGAAGCCGACGGCACGCCTCGGCATAGCTGATCCGCAGCCAGTCGGCGATCACCTTGTGCACCGGGCCGCCGATGTCGGCGGGGTCCTCCGTCGACAAGCTCGCAATGACGTCGTGGCTCACCGCAATCTGTCGCCGGCGCGAGGCCTCCATCCGTCCGAGCACGCGCAGCCGGATCGCGGGGCTCAGCGCATCGAAGTCGAGGCCGCGTAGCGCCGCATCGGCGGCATCCTGGGCATCCAGGGCGGCGGACACCTCCTCCGGAACCTCGATCGAATGCATGTTCGAATCGTATGCCCGCGCCACGACGAAGGAAAACGGACCGCACCGCAGCTGTGGATGAACTCCCCACTGTGGACAACGCGCCGCGTTTTTCGAGGCAGCGTTGCGGGTAACCACTTGCGATGCGCGCGCAATTTGTCAGTGCGGCAGCAGCGGCCGGTGTGGTCATTGCCGCATGCTCGTGTCCCTCCGGTTCGGCCGACTCAACGCCGGAGAGTCCACCGTTCCCGATCGGTCAGATGGGCGCGCCCGTACATGCGCAGGCGGCCAACGGCGCGACCGCCGACATCACCGTCAACAGTGCAACGTGGTTCCCGCCGGGGTGCACCGCTCATTTTGCGGCGCCGACGCCTGGCTCCGCATGCAACGTGGTGGAACTGACCATCACCGGGACGTCCCACCGGTTCTTCCAGTTCGACCAGGAGCGCTCGATGTTCGCCGGGTATGGCGGCGGCAATGAGCCATGGACCCATCCCGAGGATGCGCCCCAGCCGGCAACGCTTGCGGTCGACTTCCAGAGGCTCGGCAAGATGCCCCCGCTGCAAGCGGGCGGCCTTCACGACGGCCAGACCGCACATGGATTCGTCGGCTTCACTATGCCGGCCGGAGGCGACCTGTACATCACGATCAACGATCCCGCGCAACCCGCGCCCTACGCCGAAGCGGGCTTGCTCGTCCACACCTGATCGGCGCGAGAAACCCACGTTCGAAAATTCCCAGTTGGTGTCTGGTGGATGATTGGTTTCCATGAGATACGCCCTGCT
>DASTKA010000161.1:0-3778 GCA_035716165.1 Mycobacterium sp.
GAAGATGCGGTGGCCCTGAATTCCGTCCTGACCGAAGGGGCCGCGCTCGCCGTCGTGGGCGCCGGGTGGATCGGACTGGAAGTGGCCGCCGGCGCACGCCAACGCGGCGTCGACGTCACCGTGGTCGAGGCGGCCAAGCAACCCCTGCTCGCCGCGCTGGGAGAAACCGTCGGTGAAGTGTTCGCCACCTTGCATCGCCAGCACGGGGTGGATCTGCTGCTCGAGACCCAGGTCGAGGAGATCACCCGGGCCGGCGGAGCGGCGTCCGGTTTGCGCACCCGCGACGGGGCGAGCATCGCGGCGGATGCCGTGCTGGTCGCCGTCGGCGCCAAGCCGAACACCGAATTCGCCGAACAAGCCGGACTGTCCATGGGTGACGGCGGCGTACTGGTCGATGCCTCGTTGTGCACCAGCGACCCCGACATCTATGCCGTCGGTGACATCGCCGCGGCCGAACACCCGCTGTTCGGCACCCGGATCCGCACCGAGCACTGGGCCAACGCGCTCAAGCAGCCCGCGGTCGCGGCGGCCGGGATGCTCGGCATACCAGGCGAATACGCGGAGCTGCCGTATTTCTTCACCGACCAATACGACCTCGGCATGGAATATGTCGGGCACGCGCCCAGCTTCGAGCGGGTGGTGTTCCGAGGAGACGTCGCGGGGCGTGAATTCGTCGCGTTCTGGCTCGACGGCGAGGACCGGGTGCTGGCCGGAATGAACGTCAATGTCTGGGATGTGCTCGACGACGTCAAAGCCCTGATCCGGTCCCGGGCCCCGGTCGACGTCGACAAGCTGCGCGATCCGCAGTCGTCGCTGGCCGATCTGCGGAGCGTCAGCTGACGGTTTGCTCGGCGTCGGAACGGTCAGCGCCGCGCCGGACAGGAGCCCACGTGCCGTCGATGACGTCGGGCGGGCTTTGCACCTGCAATCGCTCCCGTTCGGTGCGGCGGCGTTTGATCCGCAGGCGCGCATCACCGGGCAGGGTGACCAGTTCGTTGCAGGTCAAGTAATAGATGTCATCGACATCGTCGATCAGGTCCGCCTCGACCCGCAGGAAACCCAAGGCGCGCAACGTCATTCGGAGCTCATGGGTAAACCGCATCGTGGCGTCGTGGGCCAGTTCCCGCGAACCGCGGGCATTGGCGGCCAGCCGTTCGTCCAGCGTCATCGGCGGTGTTGGCTGGGCGGAGGCGGTGGCGGCGGCCATCAGCAGCATCGTCGGATCGTCGGCGAATGTCGTGCTGGCCAACTCGGCCTCCCCCGGTCCGCGGTGCCCGATCCGTGCGACGGCGGCATCCACGGCGGCCGCGGTCGTCGGCGACAGCGCGCGAATGCTGGCCAGGTTGCCCTCCTCGGCCAGCGCACACAGCGGCGGATCGGCCCGCAGCGCGGCGGCCAACTCGGCGATCTCCGCGCCGACGAGGCCGCTGTCGGCGATCATGCCCAACCCCGAAACGCTGCGGCCTGCCTGGCTGCGCACCGGCGTCGCGGCGCTGACACCGGCCTCGATCAGCCACAGCGCGTTGAGGATCCAGCCTTGATGAATGCGGTCGCGCAGCAGCCGGAGCCGAACCGCAAGTGCGGCCTCCGGCAGCAACGCCAGTTGGCCGGCATCGAGGTGCTCGACGCTTGCGGCGGCGACGTAGGCCCGGGTGTCGGCCCGCAGATGGCGCAGCAGGGCCAATGACCGTCCCGCGGCAACCGCCTTGGCGACCGAGCCGAGGGCGCCGGCCGCCAAGGCCGGCTCACCGAACGGCAGCGGATCCCCGACGTGGGGCTGGCGGGCCAAAGCGTCGCGGGCGACGGCGTCCTGATCCCATCCGGGCAGCTGAGCGGCGGCGACCATGTTGACCGAGACCCCGATGTAGGGACGGTGGCCGAACACCGCGATCGCCCTGCTGTCCCATTCCTCGTCAACCGCGCCGCCGAGCGCGAGCACCTGGCCCAACACCCGGCTCGCCGTGCGCAGTCCGCTCAGTTGGACGTCCAGCGTTATCGGGGTGAGCGGTCCGGGCAGCGCCTCGTTGAGGGCCGAACCACTGAAAATCGGAAACCGCGGATCGATCTGGTCGTCGAATTCGCCCTCGATGCCTTCCGGTGCGGCGCTGTGCGCGTCGTCGGAAGTCTGCCGGGCCTGCGCCAGCACCTCGACCGGGAGCGCGAGCCGGCCACCGTGATTGATCGCGCCTGCGGTGCCGACCCGGCGACCGACGAGTCCGCGCGCGGTGTCGGCGACCGCGTCAAGGGCGTGCCAGCCGAACTCGAAGGCCCAGTCTTCCTGTGCGGCAGCAACATTCATTTGCGGGATCAGCCGGGACCAGCTGCGCACCCGATGGAGCCGGAACCGCGGGTCGGTGGCGCGCAGCAGCCGCCACGCGGTGATCAGATTGACGGTGTCCGGGCTGGCCAGGTCTACGATTCCGGTGCGGTCGGTGTTGAGCGCCAAAACCAGGAAGCGCATCAGGTCGTCGAGGTGCAACACCCGCATCGGCAGGGCCGAGACCTTGGCGCGCATCAGGGTGGCCACGGTGCGACAGACCATCCAGTCGAGCTGGCGACCGACCGGAGGGGCGATCCGCACGACCACGCTGGGGCCCCAACTCGAGGACACCAGGTCCTCGGCCGGCCGATACAGCTCGGGCCGGCCCGCGGCCTGCGACACGTACAGCAGCCGGGAACCGGTGCGGGCGGCCGCATCGGTTACCCGGGCAAGGCCGTCCAGGTGCGCGCTGCCGGGGGCCGTCGGGTCGATGGGCGCCAGGTGGATCACCGCGCCGGCGTCCTCGGTCAGCTCCCGCAGGACCCGGTCGTTCAGGGACGCGCAAACCAGGTCGACGTTGGGATCGAGGCACGGGTGCGGAAGCTTGGCAATGCCGGTGACGGAGTGCCCGGCAGCGATCAGTTGCCCAGCAACCAGCCGCCCGAGTGCGCCGGTGGCGTCGGTAACCAGGATGTGCACCTGGGCTCACCTCCCCCAACCCTCAGCATTCAACAATAGGCAAATAGACACCGGCTACGCGACCGTTAGTCCTGTAACGGTTCGGCCACGCGGCGTGATTCCGGCGCCCGCGGCTATTGCAGCGTCGCGCTGCCGTCAGCGGCCACGGCAACCTTGGCGCCACCGATATCTTCACGCACCGACGCCTGCGCCGCCCCACGATCGGTGACCACGGCCAGCGCGCGCGACCCGTCGGGTGTGCGCACGGCCAGGAAAGCCTTCTCGGGCCGGCCGTCACGGTCGAACGGGGTCGTCCAGGCTTCGACGGTGCCGACGCCTTCCCACTCCACCGCCGCGTCCGTCGTCGGCTCCCGATCGACGGCCGGTTGCGTGTCTTCCCAACGGAATTCGGCCGGCGGCTCGGTGCCGTAGACCCCGAAGCTGTGTTTGGTCAGGTACCCGCCGTTCGCGGTGATCAGGCCGCGCCGGCCGGGATTGGCCACCAGCAATTCCGCCATGGTGGCAATCGAATGCATCACGTAGTTGCTCCACGGCCCGCCCGCGAACGTCAGGCCGCCGGTCACCGTCAGCGGGCGAGCGGGATCGTCGGCGTTCAAATCGAGCTCGGCCGCCGCCACCTGAACCGCGGAGGGAAAGCAGGAATAGAGGTCGACGTATTCGATGTCGTCGATGCCCAGGCCGGCCAGCTCGAGTGCCCGCGCGCCCGCGATCCGGATCGCCGGCGAGCGGTGCAATTCGTGACGCTCGGCGATGGACGGCGTGTCGTGGGCGTCGGTGCCGGCGTGCGGGTAGACCCACCTCTCGGCCGGGATCTTCAGC
>DASTKA010000162.1:0-2133 GCA_035716165.1 Mycobacterium sp.
CAGCACGCCGGTGGCCGAGATCAAGAAGTCGACCTTGAACTCCTGGCCGGCTTCGTCCCCGGCGCCGGTGCGCAGCACCCACCGGCCGTCCTCGAACCGCGCACCGGCGATCTCGGTGCCGAACCGGATCCGTTCCCGCAAACCGTAGCGGTCGGCGATGTCGCGGAAGTAGGCCTGGATCTCGCCGCCGGGTGAGAACAGGTGCGACCAGTCGGGGTTTCTGGCGAAGCTGTACTGGTAGATGCGCGAGGGGATGTCGCAGACGAGACCCGGATAGGTGTTGTCCCGCCAGGTGCCGCCCACCTCGTCGGCCTTCTCATAGATGGTCACATCGGTGATACCGCTGCGCAGCAAGGCGATTGCGACGCACAGCCCGGACATGCCCGCTCCGACGACGGCTACGGCGGGATCGCGTCGCGTCATCGGAAGCCCCGGCGGGTGTTGGGCTAGTCGGTCTCGGCGCGCTGCTTGAGGCGCTGCAGGGTGAGCCGAATGTGCTCGGTGTTGGCGCTCAGCCGATCGCTGACGCCGGTGGCCTTGCCGGCGACCTTGCGGAACCACCCGGGCCTGCGGTCCCAGGTGCTTTCGGTGACCTCACACCCGCCGTCGGCCGCGACGATGTCGTATTGCCAGCGGGCGATCGGAACGATGGTGTGGCTCACGTCGAACGCGAAGCGACGACCCGGTTCCGCGTCGGTGACCGTGCACTTGGTGCTCCAGTGCCGGGTCGCGCTCTCGTTGCGGCCGGTGAACACCGCTCCCGGCCGCACCGCGTTGCCTTTGCGCCACTCCATCGCCACCGCTTCCTCGGCCAGCTCGGCCAGCGTGGGCAGGTCGGTGATGAGTCGATAGACCACGTCGGGTGGGGCCTGGATCTGCACGGTGGCCGTTACGCACGGGTCGGTCATTGGCCGATCATAGCCAGCAAACACCCAGCTTTTGCGGCCTCGGCGGACTTTCTTCACACTTGAGGGTGAACCGGCAACCAAGGGGCGATCATGCGAGTCGGCGTACCGACCGAGACCAAGACCAACGAGTTTCGGGTCGCCATCACCCCCGCCGGAGTCGCCGAGTTGAGCCGCCGCGGCCATGACGTGCTCGTGCAGGCCGGTGCCGGGGAAGGGTCGGCGATCCCCGATTCCGAGTTCAAGGCCGCCGGCGCCCAACTGGCCGCTACGGCCGAGCAGGTCTGGGGCGAAGCGGAGCTGCTGCTCAAGGTCAAAGAACCGGTCCCGGCCGAGTATGACCTGTTGCGGCGCAAGCAGATCCTGTTCACCTATCTGCATCTGGCCGCCTCGCGTGCGTGCACCGAGGCGCTGCTGACATCCGGAACGACCTCGATCGCCTACGAGACGGTTCAAGCCGCCGACGGCACACTGCCGTTGCTGGCGCCGATGAGCGAGGTCGCCGGCCGGCTGTCCGCTCAGGTGGGGGCCTACCACCTGATGCGCACCCACGGAGGACGCGGCGTGCTGATGGGCGGTGTGCCGGGCGTCAAACCCGCCGACGTCGTGGTCGTCGGGGCGGGGACGGCCGGCTACAACGCGGCCCGGGTCGCCGGCGGCATGGGGGCGTCGGTCACGGTGCTCGACGTCAACATCAACAAGCTGCGGCTGCTCGACGCGGAGTTCGGCGGCCAGGTCCGCACCCGCTACTCGTCGGCCTATGACCTGGAGGGCACCGTCAAGCGCGCAGATCTGGTGATCGGCGCGGTACTGTCGCCCGGGGCGAAGGCGCCCACGTTGATCTCGAATTCCCTTGTCTCGCAGATGAAATCGGGCGCGGTGCTGGTGGACATCTCGATCGACCAGGGCGGGTGCTTCGAGGATTCCCGGCCGACCACGCACGACGACCCCACCTTCCCGGTGCACGACACGGTGTTCTACTGCGTTGCGAACATGCCCAGCGCGGTGCCCAAGACCTCGACGGTGGCGCTGACCAACGCGACCATGCCGTACGTGCTGGCGCTCGCCGACCGTGGCTGGCAGGCGGCGTGCCGATCGGATCACGCTCTGGCCAAAGGCCTTTCGACACACGATGGCGGTCTGCTGTCCGAACAGGTGGCCACCGACCTCGGCCTGCCGTTCACCGACCCGGCCGGCGTTCTGGTCTGACCGGCGCGCGTGGCTAACC
>DASTKA010000163.1:0-5746 GCA_035716165.1 Mycobacterium sp.
GCCTGTGGCCCGGCGGGCGTGCCGGTGATCGCCGACGGCGGGCTGCAGTACTCCGGCGACATCGCCAAGGCGCTGGCCGCCGGAGCGTCGACGGCCATGCTGGGGTCGTTGCTGGCCGGCACCGCCGAGGCACCCGGCGAACTGATCTTCGTCAACGGCAAGCAGTTCAAGAGTTACCGCGGGATGGGGTCGTTGGGAGCCATGGCCGGCCGCGGTTCGGGCGGCGGAAAGTCCTACTCCAAGGACCGCTACTTCGCCGACGACGCGCTCTCCGAGGACAAGTTGGTGCCGGAGGGAATCGAGGGTCGGGTGCCGTTCCGCGGCCCGCTGTCCTCGGTGATCCATCAGCTGACCGGCGGCCTGCGCGCCGCGATGGGCTACACCGGTTCGCCGACCATCGAGGCGCTGCAACAGGCGCAGTTCGTCCGGATCACGGCGGCGGGCTTGCGGGAAAGCCATCCGCACGACGTCGCGATGACGGTCGAAGCCCCCAACTACTACGCGCGCTGAGGCCCAGATGGTCGAGATCGGGATGGGCCGCGTCGCCCGTCGCAGCTATGAATTGAGCGAAATCAGCATCGTGGCCTCCCGGCGCACGCGCTCGTCGCAGGACGTGTCGACCGCCTGGCAGCTGGACGCCTACCGGTTCGAGATCCCGGTCCTCGCTCATCCGACCGATGCGCTGGTGTCGCCGGAGTTCGCGATCGAGCTCGGCAAGCTCGGCGGTCTGGGCGTGCTCAACGGCGAGGGGCTGATCGGGCGGCACGCCGACGTCGAGGCCAAGATCGCGCAGCTCGTGGAGGCCGCCAGCAAAGAGCCCGAACCCTCGGCGGCGATCCGGCTGCTGCAGGAGTTCCACGCGGCGCCGCTGAACCCGGATTTGTTGGGCTCCGCCGTCGCCCGGATCCGCGACGCCGGCGTCACCACCGCGGTGCGGGTCAGCCCGCAAAATGCCCAGGCGCTGACGCCGGTGCTGGTGCAGGCCGGCATCGACCTGCTGGTGATCCAGGGCACGATCGTCTCGGCCGAGCGTGTCGCCAGCGACGGTGAACCCCTGAACCTCAAGACGTTCATCTCCGAGCTCGACGTGCCGGTGGTCGCCGGCGGCGTGCAAGACCACCGCACCGCGCTGCATCTGATGCGCACCGGCGCCGCCGGCGTCATCGTCGGCTACGGCGCGACCAGGGGAGTGACCACCAGCGACGAGGTGCTGGGCATCAGCGTGCCGATGGCCACCGCGATCGCCGACGCCGCCGCCGCGCGGCGCGAGTACCTCGACGAGACCGGCGGCCGGTACGTGCACGTGCTGGCCGACGGCGACATTCACACCTCCGGCGAGCTGGCGAAGGCCATCGCCTGCGGGGCCGACGCGGTGGTGCTGGGCACGCCGCTCGCCGAGTCCGCCGAGGCGCTGGGCGAAGGATGGTTCTGGCCCGCGGCGGCGGCGCACCCGTCGCTGCCGCGCGGGGCGCTGCTGCAGATCGCCGTCGGCGAGCGCCCGCCGTTGCAGCAGGTGCTCAACGGGCCGTCCGACGATCCGTTCGGCAGCCTCAACCTCGTTGGCGGCCTGCGCCGGTCGATGGCCAAGGCCGGCTATTGCGACCTCAAGGAGTTCCAGAAGGTCGGGCTGACCGTCGGCAGCTAGCTGCCCGGTAGAAGATGCGCGGGCGGTCAGACTGCGCCCAGGCCGCTGGCTTGTTACCTGCCGGTAAGGCCATACTGGTGCGATGAAGCCGGATTACGACGTACTGATCATCGGTTCGGGTTTCGGGGGCAGCGTCAGCGCGTTGCGGCTGACCGAGAAGGGGTACCGCGTCGGCGTGCTGGAGGCCGGGCGCCGGTACTCCGACAAGGATTTCGCCGAGACGTCCTGGGATCTGCGTAAGTTTTTGTGGGCGCCGAAGCTGGGTTGCTATGGCATCCAGCGGATCCACCCGTTGAAGAACGTGTTGATCCTGGCGGGTGCCGGGGTGGGCGGCGGCTCGCTGAACTACGCCAACACCCTGTATGTGCCGCCCGAGCCGTTCTTCAACGACCCGCAGTGGAAGCAGATCACCGACTGGCGCGACGAGCTGATGCCGCACTACGAGCAGGCCAAGCGGATGCTCGGCGTGGTGGAGAATCCGACCTTCACCGACGCCGACCGGATCGTCAAAGAGGTCGCGGACGAGATGGGCTGTGGCGACACGTTCGTGCCGACACCGGTCGGCGTGTTCTTCGGCCCCGACGGCACCAAGGCCCCGGGCAAGACCGTGCCGGACCCGTACTTCGGGGGCGCGGGGCCGGAGCGCACCGGTTGCCTGGAATGTGGTTGCTGCATGACCGGCTGCCGCTACGGCGCCAAGAACACCCTGCTGAAGAACTACCTCGCGCTCGCGGAATCTGCTGGGGCGCAAGTGATTCCGATGACGACGGTGAAGCGGTTCGAGCAGCGCCCCGACGGGCTGTGGGAGGTCCGGACCGTGCGTACCGGAAGTTGGCTGCGCCGCGACCGGCGCACCTACACGGCCAAGCAGGTGATCCTGGCCGCCGGGACCTGGGGCACCCAGCATCTGCTGTTCAACATGCGCGATCAGGGCCGGCTGCCCCGGCTCTCGAATCGGCTGGGCATGCTGACCCGCACCAACTCCGAGTCCATCGTCGGCGCCGGCAAGCTCGAGGTCGACCCGGACCTCGACCTGACCCACGGCGTGGCGATCACGTCGTCGATCCACCCGACACCGGACACCCACATCGAACCCGTCCGCTACGGCAAGGGCTCCAACGCGATGGGGCTGCTGCAGACGCTGATGACCGACGGCACCGGCCCCGAGGGCAGCGACGTGCCGCGCTGGAAGCAGCTGTTGGACCAGGCGCGCGACGATCCGCGCCGCATGATGCGGTTGCTCAACGTCAGTCAGTGGAGCGAACGCACGCTGATCGCCCTGGTCATGCAGCACCTGGACAACTCCATCACCACCTACACCAAGCGCGGCAAGCTGGGCATCCGCTGGTACACCAGCAAGCAGGGACACGGCGAGCCGAACCCGAGCTGGATTCCGGTCGGGAACCAGGTCACCCGGCGCATCGCCGACAAGATCGACGCCGTGGCCGGCGGCACCTGGGGAGAGTTGTTCAACATCCCGCTGACCGCGCATTTCCTCGGCGGCGCCGTGATCGGCGACACCGCCGAACACGGGGTGATCGACCCGTATCACCGCGTCTATGGCTACCCGACGCTCTTCGTGGTGGACGGCGCGGCCATCTCGGCGAACCTGGGCGTCAACCCCTCGTTGTCAATCACGGCCCAGGCCGAGCGGGCCGCCTCGTTGTGGCCGAACAACGGCGAGAACGACCAGCGCCCGGCGCAGGGCGAGCAATATCGGCGGCTCGAGCCGATCGCACCCAAGGCGCCCGTGGTCCCGGCCGACGCGCCCGGCGCGCTGCGCTGGTTGCCGGGCAATCACATAAACTCCGCCGCCGACGCCAGCTAGCTTCGTGACGATCGCGAGCGCGGCGTAGCCGGGCGCTGCGGGTCGTCACCACCAACTTCGTGACGATCGCGAGCGCGGCGTAGCCGGGCGCTGCGGGTCGTCACCATCAACTTGCGAGCGCCTCCAGCGGTGCGCCGCTGACCACCCGGCTGCGTTCGCCGCGCACGTTGACCGGCACATCGCCCATCAGGGTGACGCGGTGCATCAGCCGGGGCTGGTCATCGTAGTCGTCGATGGCCCGGTGCTGGGTCGCGCGGTTGTCCCACATGGCGACGTCGCCGTTTGCCCAGTTCCACCGAATCGTGTTCTCCGGCAGGGTGATTCGTCGCTGCAGCAGTTCCAGGAGGACGCTCGACTCGTGGCTGTCCAGACCGACGAAGCCGCGGACGAAATCACCGGCCAGCAGGGTGCGTTCACCGGTCTCGGGGTGCACCCGCACCACGGGGTGCTCGGTGCGGAAGTCCGGCTTTTCGAACGCCTGCCGAAACGCCCGCTGGGTGTCGCTCATCGCGGCGGCCGCTTCGGCGCTCACGTAGTCGTAGCGGTTGGTGTGCAGCGCCCAGAGGTTTTCCACCAGACATCTGAGCGGCTCGGGCAGCTGCTCATAGGCCGCCGCGGTCGAGGCCCACAGCGTCGAGCCGCCGTAGGTCGGCAGTTTGACGGCACGCAGGATCGACGCCGCCGGATAGTTCGCGGCGAAGGTCACGTCGGTGTGCCAGCGGTTCGCCTTGCCGTACTCGGAGTCGATCGGCGTGATCACCGGGAGATGCCTGCCTGCTAGGGCCGAGGCGGCCGGGTGGCCGATGGGGGTGCCCAGCAGACCGGCGAACGCGAGCTGCTGTTGGTCGTCGAGGTGGTGTTGGTGACGGAAGAAGATCACCTTGTGGGTCAACAGCGCCCGGCGGATCGTCTGGATCGCGTCCTGGTCGAGGTCGCCGCCGAGGCGAACCCCGTCCACCCGGGCGCCGATGCGGCTGCCCAGCTTGGTGACGCTCATCTGACCTGTCATTGTCGTTCCTCGAGTGCAAAAAGGGGCGTAGTCAACTGACTACATTTGGTAGTGTAGTCAGATGACTACAACTTCCGCAACGGGCCGCGGGAAAATGCCCACCGGGCGCGCGGAAGTGGCTGCGGCGATTCTGGAAGCCGCCACCGACCTGTTCGCCGAGCGCGGTCCGGCCGCGACGTCCATCCGCGACATCGCCGCGCGATCGAAGGTCAATCACGGACTGGTGTTCCGCCACTTCGGCACGAAGGAACAATTGGTCGGCGCCGTGCTCGATCACCTGGGGACTAGCCTGAGCGCCCTGCTGGGCACCGATGCACCCGCGGACGTGCTGGAGAAATCTCTGGATCGGCAGATGCGGGTGATGGCCCGCACCGTCCTCGACGGCTATCCGGCGGGCCAGCTACAGAAGCGCTTTCCCAACATCGCGACGCTGCTCGACGGGGTGCGGCCACTGTACGACGACGACGTCGAAGCCCGGCTCGCGGTTGCCAATGCCCTTGCCCTGCAGTTCGGTTGGCGGCTGTTCGCGCCAATCCTGCGCTCCGCGACGGGAATCGATGACCTGACGGATGCCGAGATACGTCAGGCGGCCGGCGCCGAGGTGCAGCGGCTTCTCGGGCTCACCCAACCTCTGTGACCCCGGGACGGCTGACCCGGGACAGCGCCCGCCGGTGCATCGGCTCGCGGCCGGGCGGCTGGTGCGGCGGTGGCAGCAGCGGCTTGCGGGGATGTATCTCGACCGTCGTCGGGGATTCGGTGCTGAGCTCGAGCTCCTCGCCGGCGTGCCGAATGGTCAGTTCGCCGCCCGGGCCGTCGCGCAGCTCGTAGGTGACCTCGGCGTGGCTGACGTCGACGGTGACCCGGAAGTCCCGCCACCGCAGCCGGAACCGTAGTCGCGAAATGCCATCGGGCAGTTGGGGATCCAGCGACAGGATGCCCTCGTCGTCCCGCAGGCCGCCGAAGCCGGCCACCAGCGCGGTCCAGGCGCCGGCGAGCGAGGCCATGTGCAGCCCGTCGCGGGTGTTGTGGTGCAGGTCCCGCAGATCGATCAGGGCGGCCTCATACGCGTAGTCGTGCGCGAGGTCCATATGCCCGACCTCCGCGCACATCACCGCCTGCGTGCAGGCCGACAGCGACGAGTCGCGCACCATGCGCGGCTCGTAGTAGTCGACGTTGCGGGCCTTCTGGTCGGGCGTGAACGCGTGGCTTTGCCAATGCATCGCCAGCACCAGGTCGGCCTGCTTGATCACCTGCGCGGGGTACA
>DASTKA010000164.1:0-8679 GCA_035716165.1 Mycobacterium sp.
GAGCGGGCACTGGCAACGCTGTCCATGCTGCCCCGGCTGGCGGGCCCGACCGTCAACGTGCGGTGGAACGCGCCGCAGACCGGCGCCGCGCAGGTAGAGATCTCGTCCACCGGATTGCAGGTCAGCCTCGACGTCGCCCAGGTCGACGAGAAGTTCAGCGGCGAATTGTCGCTGCACTACAAGGTCGCCATTCCCGACGATGTGCTGAACGGCCTGCCCCGGCGGTCGCTGGCGTTCGACATGCCGCCGGAATACGTGTTCCGCGCGGTCGGCGTTACCTATAGTCCCTGACCGTGATGCGCGGCCAGGGCGGCTGACGCAGCACCGCCAGGCTGCCGATCGCCGCCGCCAGCAGCCCGGTGATCACCCCGATCAGTGCGATCCGCCCCCCGTCCACCGCCGGCGTCCAGGAGGCCTGCCCATTGCGGATGGCGAACACGCCCAGCGGTTTGGTGACCACGATGACGGTGGTGCCGTCCGGGGTCTGATAGGGCTCGCCGTATCGGCGTCCGGCGGCGGCATCGGCGGCCAACTGATCGAGTACGTCGGAAGGCTTCACTTTTCAACGCTCCGTTTCCTGGGGTCCACCAGGTCTTGGGTGGTCACGGCACGATCCACGCTAACGCGGATTTCCTACGATGGCTGACGTGACCGGTGAGGCATTCAGCCCGCAAGAGCGGCGCGCGGTCTATCGCGTCATCGCCGAACGCCGCGACATGCGCAGGTTCGTGTCCGGCGCGGTGGTGGACGAGGCGGTGCTGGCGCGCCTGCTGCAGGCCGCGCACGCGGCGCCCAGCGTCGGCCTGATGCAGCCGTGGCGCTTCATCCGGATCACCGACGCCTCGCTGCGTCGGCGCATTCACGCCCTGGTCGACGAGGAACGCCCGCGCACCGCCGCCGCCCTGGGCGATCGAGCCGACGAGTTCCTGGCGCTGAAGGTGGAGGGCATCCTCGAGTGCGCGGAACTGTTCGTGGTGGCCCTCGGCGACGACCGCGAGTCGCACGTGTTCGGCCGGCGCACCTTGCCGCAGATGGATCTGGCGTCGGTGTCGTGCGCCATCCAGAACCTGTGGCTGGCGGCCCGGTCCGAAGGCCTGGGCATGGGTTGGGTGTCGCTGTTCGATCCGCAACGGCTTGGCTCGCTGCTGGGCATGCCGCCCGGCGCCGAACCGGTGGCCATCCTGTGTCTGGGGCCGGTGCCCGAATTCCCCGATCGCCCGGCTTTGGAACTGGACGGCTGGGCCGTCGGGCGCCCGTTGTCGGAGTTCGTCTGCGAGAACCGATGGGGTCAACTGCCGATGCCCTGACGCGTCGCCACTCGGCAATCGTCGGAAGAAGTTGCGGTAACGTCGCCGGTCGCAAGGCAATGTGAGAGGTGGCGCAATTGACGCCGGGCGACATAGCGGACCAAAAACGGAACACGGGCCAGAAAGACAACGTGCTGATCGTGCACTGGCACGACCTGGGGCGCTACCTCGGCGCCTACGGCCACCCGGACGTGTCCAGCCCACGGCTGGACCGCCTCGCCGCCGAGGGCATCTTGTTCACCCGGGCGCACGCCACCGCGCCGCTGTGCTCGCCCTCGCGCGGATCGCTGTTCACCGGCCGCTACCCGCAGAACAACGGCCTCATCGGACTGGCCCACCACGGCTGGGAATACCGCGATGGCATCCGCACCCTGCCCCAAATATTGGCCGAATCGGGTTGGTATTCAGCACTTTTCGGCATGCAGCACGAGACTTCGTACCCGAAGCGATTGGGTTTCGACGAGTTCGACGTGTCGAACTCCTACTGCGACTACGTGGCCGACAAGGCCGACGAGTGGCTGCGCCAAAACGCCGAAGGCCTTGTCGGTCAGCCATTTCTGCTGACCGCCGGCTTCTTCGAGACGCACCGGCCGTATCCAAGGGACCGTTACACACCGGCGGACAGCGCCGGGGTGGAGCTGCCCGATTACCTGCCCGACACCCCGGACGTGCGTGGCGACCTCGCCGACTTCTACGGGGCCATCAGCACGGCCGACGCCGCCGTCGGGCGGCTGCTGGACGCGCTGGCGGACACCGGCCTGGACGCCACCACCTGGGTCGTGTTCTTCACCGATCACGGCCCGGCGTTCCCCCGGGCGAAATCGACGCTGTATGACGCCGGAACCGGCATCGGCATGATCGTTCGGCCGCCCTCCAACCGGACCGTGGCTCCCCGCGTCTACGACGAGTTGTTCAGCGCGGTCGATCTGGTGCCAACATTGCTGGGGCTGTTGGGAATCGACACTCCGGCCGAGGTCGACGGCGTCTCACACGCGCCCGCACTGCTGGAGCCGGATCCCCAAACCGCGCCGGTGCGCGACCACGTCTACACGATGAAGACCTACCACGACTCGTTCGATCCGATCCGCGCGATTCGCACCAAGGACTACAGCTACATCGAGAACTACGTGCCCCGGCCGCTGCTGGATCTGCCGCTGGACATCAGGGAAAGCCCGTCTGGGGTGACCGTCGCGCCGTTGGTCACGGCGCCACGGCCCGAGCGTGAACTCTACGATCTGCGCACCGATCCCACCGAGACCACCAACCTGCTCGCCGATGACGGCACGGATGCGGACGAAGTCGCGACCAATCTTGCTGTGCTGCTGCATGATTGGCGTCAGCGCACCGGCGACGTCATACCCTCGGAGTTCGCCGGCACCCGCATCTCCGCGCGGTACACCGAAACGTATCTGCAGATTCACCGATCGAAGCCGAACTCCCGCTCGGGCATCGCCGCCGACCGCGGCATCGAAGAGGGCAAGCCCTCGCAGCGTTAGTTTGCGGTCACGATGACGCAATGTCGTCGTCGCACCGCGGCCGCCGGGCTACCTGGCTGAGCGGCTCGAACCACCCACCTCGGCGACGACGAACACCCGCCGGAACGGGAAGATCGTCGTCCCGTCGGATCGGGGCGGGTAGGCGTCCTGCAGCAGTGGGATCAGCTCCTCGCGGAACTGCTCCCAAGTGTTGTCGTCGAGCCGCTCGCGCACCGGTACCAGGGCCGTGCCGGTGATCCATTCCAGTACCGGATGCTCGCCGGTCAGCTGGTGCAGATAGGTGGTCTCCCAGACATCGACCCTGCATCCCGCGTCAAGCAGCAGATCAGCGTAGTGAGCGGGCGGCTGGACCACCGCACCGACACGAAATGGTATGTCGCGCAGCAACTTCGCGTATGGCTCCCGGCGGGCCAGCGCCCGCACCGCCGCGTAGGACGGCGACTCGAAGTTGCCCGGCATCTGGACACCGATCCACGATCCAGGCGCCAGCTGCCCCGCCCACCGCAGCAGCAGGTCGGCGTGCTCGGGCACCCAATGCAGGGCCGCATTGCTGACCACCACGTCGGTGTCGGGCTTGGGTTTCCAGTCCCGCAGGTCACCGATGACGGCCTCGATGCCACGCTCCTTGGCCGCGGCCACCATCTCCGGGGAGCTGTCCACCGCCTCGATCACCGCGTCGGGCCAGCGCCGGGCCAGATACTTCGTCAGGTGACCGGGGCCGCAACCGAGATCGACGACGCGACGCGCCCGCTCCGCTCCCACCCGCGAGAGCAGATCGTAGAAGGGGCGGCCGCGGTGGTCGGCGAAGGCCAGGTAAACGTCCGGATCCCACATGTCGATCCTCCTGATCCTCCCGCCGCCGTCAGCCGGCCGATAGCAAACCTATAACTCCCATGGTGCGCCGAGGCGGGCCGAATGGTCCCGGGATAACAGCGCTACGACCGAAACCGGTCGAAACCCCAGGCAACGCGTGCGGTCGGGCTACCATCGTCGTTCGTGGCGCCCGACTCAGATCCGATCGACCCGCCCATCGGAGTTCCGGAAGTTCCCGGCGCCGATCTACCGGCCGGCGCCGGCGGATTACCCCCCCACTCGGCGTTGTCGCCCCGCCAGCGAATGGTAGTCGAGGCCTCGGCCCTGGGCGATCTGGCCCTGCGCACCTGGGTGGCGTCGCTGCTGTCCACCACGGTGGCGCCGTTCGTGGTCGCCGGCACGTTGCGGCGCTCCGACGCCGCCACCGAGCGCGACAACCTCGACTTCTACGCGGAGTTGGGTGCGGCGAAAGACCCGACGCGGTCCTTTCCGTCACCGACCGAAATCCCCCGGGTCACGTCACGGCGGGCCAGCCCACTGACGGAATGGGCCGCGCACGGCACGGTCGACAACATCGCCTTCCCCAGCAGCTTCACCGCCATCAACCCAGCCATGCGCGCGCAGTGGAGCGCCTGGCGGGCCAACAACATGGTGCGCGCACAGCATTGGCGCCACGACGACGGACCGCGTCCCACCCTGTGCGTCATCCACGGCTTCATGGGATCGTCGTATCTGGCCAACGGGCGCTTCTTCTCGCTGCCCTGGTACTACCGGTCCGGCTACGACGTGCTGATGTACACCTTGCCCTTTCACGGCAAGCGGGCCGAAAGGTTCTCCCCCTTCAGTGGTTTCGGCTATTTCGCCGCGGGGCTCAGCGGTTTCGCCGAGGCCATGGCCCAGGCCGTGCACGATTTCCGGTCCGTCATCGACTATTTGCGCCACACCGGGGTGGACCGCATCGCGCTCACCGGCATCTCGCTGGGCGGTTACACCTCGGCGCTGGTGGCCTCGGTCGACGATCGGCTCGAGGCCGTCATCCCCAACTGTCCCGTCGTCACCCCGTCGACGTTGTTCGACGAATGGTTCCCGGCCAACAAGCTCGTCGGGCTGGGTCTGCGCCTTTCCGACATCAGCCACGACGACTTGACGGCGGGCTTGGCCTACCACTGCCCGCTCAATTACCGGCCGCTGGTGCCGCGGGACCGCCGGATGGTCATCACCGGCCTCGGCGACCGGATGGCGCCGCCCGACCATGCCGTCAAGCTATGGCGACACTGGGATCAGTGTGCGCTGCACTGGTTTCCAGGCAGTCACGTGCTGCACGTGAGCCAGCTGGACTATCTGCGCCGGATGACCGCGTTCCTGCACCAGGTCATGTTCTGACCGCCTCGACCGTGCCGGCGCTGTGGCCGGTTTCACTGGGCGAGGCCCGGTGCGCTCCGCCGGCCAGGGTGGGCCAGTGCAGCTGCGAAAGCAGGTCCGCCGGCGCGGCGGTGTGTCCGTCGAGCCGCCGGGTGGACAGCAGGTCCAGCGTCGTCAACGCCGGCAGGTGATTTCCGCGCTGCGGGGTCAGCCCAGCCACCGGCGCCATGCGGCCCGGGCCGGTCTCGGTCTGGAACGCACAGGCCACCGCGACGGTGGGCCGGCTTCTGTCGCCGGCGACCTCCAGCGCGATGCAGGTTTCGTGCGCGGAATACGACCGGATCGCCGCCAAGGTCTCCGGAAGCGCGTCGTCCACCTGAACCTGGTATGCGGCAAGGTAATCCGAGGCACCGCGCTGCACCCCCCGCCACCGTTCGCGCGGGTTGGACGTCAACAGGCGGGGAACGTCGTCGGCCGGGACGGTGGTGGCGTCCCAACCGATCTCCCGGAGATGGTCGGCCAGCCGGCGGGCCGCGACCTGAGCGGTCTCGTGCAGCGGGATCCGCGGTGAACGTGCCTGCAGCGCAGCCAGATTGTCGGGCGCCGATACGGTGAGCCCGATCCACGTCTCGCGTCGGGATGCGTCGGAGGCGTTGTCGCGGTTCGTGATCCGGATCTTGTCCGCCCGGATGCCGTAGCGGTCCAGGTAGCTCGCGATCAGTGGGAGCGGCAGCACATCGGAATCGTCCTCGGGCGCGCCGAGGCGAATCAAGGCTGTGGTCGCCGCATCAGAAGAGCGCGAACCGACGGCGCTGCCGCGTCCGATCATCGTCAGCCGGCGCCGCAGGATGGTGGTGAAGTGCAGGCCGCCCCACCAGCCGAACAACACGAGCACGACGGCGGCCGCGATGCCCACCAGCCAGTAGTCGCGGGGCGTTCGCCACGGGTAGGCCATGACGGCGGGCGCAATCACCAGCAACGCCAACGTGATTCGACCGCTGCCGGGAGTCGGTATCCGATGCTTGCTCACGGGGTGGGGTCCTTTCGTCGGCGTGCGGCGATTGCGGTGACTGCGCCGGCCACCGCGACCAGCACGGCCAGCGCGGCGGTGCCCGCCACCGCGACGGTTCGCGGTGTGGTGTCCTCGGGCTTCGGCGCGGGCGGCACCGCCACCGGCTTCACCGACGGCCCGACGGGCTGATCACCGGCAGGCAGTTGCCAGGTCAGAGCCGCCACCGGGTCCACACTGCCGGTGCCGACCACGTTGGACGGGTCGCGGGCGCCGTTGTGCGCGGTTGCGGTGATGCGGCGCAGCACCGCGGCGGCGTTCAGGTCGGGGTACTTGCTGCGCACCAGGGCGGCGACACCGGCCACGTAGCCCGCCGCGTAACCGGTGCCGCTCACCGGGGCGAGTTGCTGGTGCTCGTCGGGCAGACCGTTGGCCAGGCCACCGCCGTCGGCGTTGCCGGTCGACACGATCCGTTCGCCGGGGGCGGCGACGCCCACCCACGGTCCCGCCACGGTGAACTTGGACGGCTGGCCGTCCGGGGTCAGCGAGGCCACGGACAGGACGTATGGCTGCCACCACGACGGGATGGACACCGAGGTGACGCCGGCCCAGTTTCGCGGATCGTCCGGGCGGCTCAGGTCGGTGAGCGGATTGGACTCACACGAGGTTCCGCCGCCCGCCGATCCGGTCGGCCCGCTGTCACCCGCGCCGGCGACGATCAGCGCGTCCTTGTCCACCGCCGCGTAGCGGACGGCGGCACCCAGTGCCGCCTGGTCGACGGTCCGGTCCACGGGCATGCAGGTGGCCGAGCCGATGTCGATCACCCGGGCGCCGAGGTCGGCCGCGTGCACGATGGCCCGGGCGAGCGTGGAAACCTCGGCCGACACCCGCGCCATCAGCGGATCACCACCCGGTGTCCGGGGCGAGAACTTGCCCGACGTCGTCCTGATCGACACCACCCGCGCCGCGGGCGCCACGCCGGCGAAGCCGTCGTCAGCCGAGGGTTGGCCGGCGATGATTCCGGCCAGCAGCGTTCCATGCCCGTCGCAGTCGGTCAGGCCGTCGGTGGACTCGACGAAATCACCGCCCGCTTCGACGTTGGGCAGGCGCGGACTTGGCCGCACCCCGGTGTCGAGCACCGCCACCAGCTGACCATCACCTCGCGAAAACCGCCATGCAGCAGGCAGATTCAGCGACGACTGGCTGGGCGTGATCGCGCCCGGATCACTGCCGGGGACGACTCCGGATGCGCCGCAGGGGGCGCGCTGCTCCATCGGCTGCCCCGGCCCCGGCGCCCCGCTGGGTGGTGCGGCGCCGGGATCAACCGTCGGCGGGCTGATGGCCGACGCCGGCGGACTCGTCCACGTCGCGGCGGCAGGCAGCAAGGCCAATGCCGCTGCGACGCAGGCTGATGCCGGCCGAATCATCGATTGAGCACCCAGCCGAACAGGCCGACGACGAACGCGATGACGGGGATCAGCGACGCGTCGAGTCCGGTCGCGACGAATCCCACCAACCGGCGCACCGGCAACGAATAGCTCTCCGGCGCGGCGATGCCCGGGTTCAGCGCCACCACGATCCACACCGCCACCAGTGCCAGCAGCACCAGCACCGCGCCCAAGGCGGCCGCGTAGCGTCCGGTCGAGGTGTAGAGCACCAGCAGCACGCCCGCGGTCAGGAAGGGCTGGGCGAGCAGCCATGCCTTGCACGCGGCAGAGTCCCACACCCGGGCGCGCAGCACGGATGCCGCCGCGGTAGCCCCCACCACGTACCAGCCCGCACCGCTGAGCGCCTCGGGCCGCAGCGCGATGGCCACCGAACCCAGGACGCTGAGCAGCACCGCCGCCGCGATGAATCCGTTCTGATGCGCGTCGCTGATGCGGACGCGGCGCGGCAGGTCTTCGAGCACCTGCAGCGACGGCGCCGCGGGGGTGGGGTCCCCGGGCGCCGGGATGACCGGCAGCGGGAAGCGCGCCCACAGTGCGGACAATTGCGCCGCCTCGATGGTGACCAGCAGCGCCGCCACGATAAGTCCACAGCCGATGGCGATCGGCCTGAGATGCCAGAGCAATTCGGCGCCGGCGGCCAGCAGCACCCCGGCGCCCACCACCGCGGTCGTGGTGAAGAAGCCGGCGCTGCGCTCACGCTCGGCGCTCGGCGCCATCAGGGCGATCAGCGACCACGCGGTGACACCGGCCGCGGCCAGCGTCAGTTGGGCGGGACCGAACCTGCCCGGCACGGCAAGGGCCAGGGCGGCGGCGATGGGAGCCAGTGCGGCGATCGAGAGAGCCATCCCGGTGCGCGGCGAGCGCGCGGTGATCAGCAAGCCGACGACCGCGGTCAACGCCGCAACCACGCTGACCCCGACCAGTCCCAACAGCGCTCCGGTGGCGACCCGGTAGGTGACCGACAGGCCGGTCGCCAGGAATGCCACCGCGATCACCGCGGCCAGGGCGCCACGCTGGATGTGCGTTGTGCCCCAAGGCCTGAGCCGGGAGGTCGAGAAGATCATGGCCGCATCGGCGATGTCCTCGACGATGCCGGGCGCGGCCGGACCGATCGGCACCGCTTGCAGCGCCAGCAGGTCGCCGTCGACGACGCCGACCGTGTCCAGGCTGGCGTCCAGGCTGAACGGCGCACCACCGATGGGCGCCAGGCTCAGTTGGGTCGCCGCGCCGATCTCGGCGGTGCC
>DASTKA010000165.1:0-6137 GCA_035716165.1 Mycobacterium sp.
GAGTACACCGAGGCGCCGGCCTCGGACACCACCGCCTTGGTGACGCCGAGCTGCCCGGCGAGCTTGTCGGTCTCCCGGGACGCGGTGCCATTACCGATCGCGATCAGCTCGACATTGTGCTCCCGGACCAGCCGGGACAGCACCGCCAGCGCCTCATCCCAGCGACGCTCTGCCATATTTTTTGGGGCAACATGCGGGTAGACGGTCTCGGTCGCCACCACCTTGCCGGTGGCATCTACGACGGCGACCTTGACGCCGGTGCGGTAGCCAGGGTCCAGCCCCATCGTCGGGCGGGCCCCTGCGGGCGCCGCCAGCAGCAGGTCACGCAGGTTGGTGGCGAACACCCGCACCGCCTCGGCCTCCGCGGCCTGGCGCAGCCGCATGCGCAGGTCGATGCCCAGGTGCAGCAGGATCCGGGTGCGCCAGGCCCAGTGCACCGTGTCGGCCAGCCAGCGGTCCGCCGGCCGCCCGCGATCCGCCACCCCGAACCGGGCCGCGATGGCCTGCTCGTAGTGCTCGTCCTCATCTCCCGGTTCGGGCGAGAGATCCAGCACGCCCTCTTTCTCGCCCCGGAACAGCGCCAGGATGCGGTGCGACGGCATTGCTGTAAACGGCTCGGAGAACTCGAAGTAGTCCGCAAACTTCGCGCCGGCCTCCTGCTGGCCGTCGCGCACCCGAGACACCAACCGCCCGCGCGACCACATCTGCTCCCGCAGCGACCCGATGAGGTCGGCGTCCTCGGCGAAACGCTCAACCAGGATGGCCCGCGCGCCGTCGAGCGCGGCCGCCACGTCACCCACGCCGGCCTCGGGCGAAACGTACCCGGCGCCAGCCACCGCAGGGTCCAGACCTGGATCGGCGAGCAGCGCGCCGGCCAGTGGCTCCAACCCGGCTTCCCGGGCGATCTGCGCCTTGGTCCGGCGCTTGGGCTTGTAGGGCAGGTACAAGTCCTCCAGCCGCGCCTTCGAGTCCACCGCCATGATCCGCGCCTCGAGCGCGTCGTCGAGCTTGCCCTGCTCGCGGATCGAACTGAGCACCGCGCTGCGTCTTTCCTCCAGTTCGCGGAGGTAGTGCAACCGCTCCTGCAGGATGCGCAGCTGGGCGTCGTCCAGCCCACCGGTCGCTTCTTTGCGGTACCGGGCGATGAACGGCACCGTCGCCCCGCCATCGAGTAGCTCGACGGCGGCGCCGACCTGCCGCTCGGGCACGCCCAGCTCGTCGGCGATCCGCTGGTGCAGCACGCTGGTCCTCCATCACGAGCCGGTGAACTATCCGGGACGAACCCTATGCCGGGCCTGGCGCGGGCCAGCCATGGGCATTTGCGACGTTCGATGTAACTTAAGCTCAACTAAGGGAAAGTGCGCCTAACCTTAGTAAACCGCGAGGATCCGGACTCACCGCAGGAGTACGTGATGAGGACGTTGCAGGCGCTCGCCGCAGTGCTGGTCGTGCTAGCGGCGGCGGGTTGCAGCGGGGGCTCGCGAGCCAATCAGCAGACCAGGGACTACTACATCGCGGCCGACGAGGTGACCTGGAACTACGCGCCGGCCGGAACCAACGTATTCAGCGGCGCGGCTTTCAACGACGAAGCCAACAAGTTCGTACAGACCGCACCGGACCGGATCGGCTCGACCTATACGAAATGCCTTTACCACGCCTACACCGACGCGACCTTTACCCAGCAGATCCCACGGCCGGCTGACCAGCAATACCTGGGATTACTCGGACCGGTGATCCGAGCCCAGGTCGGCGACACGGTCAAGGTCACCTTCCAGAACAACTGCTCGTTCCCGGCCAGCATCCATCCGCACGGCGTCTTCTACCAGAAGAAGGACGAGGGTGCGCTGTACAACGACGGCAGATCCGCGGCGGACAAGGCCGGTGACGCGGTGGCACCGCACCAGCAGTACGTCTATACCTGGCAGGTACCCGATCGCGCCGGCCCGGGTCCGATGGACGGCAGCTCGGTGGTGTGGATGTATCACTCGCACACCGACGAAGCTCCCGACGTCTATGCCGGCCTGATGGGGCCCATAGAGATCACCGCGCGGGGTAAGGCGCGTCCCGACGGCAGCCCCAACGACGTCGATCGAGAGTTCTTCGCGCTGTTCATGGTGATGGACGAAAACCAATCGCACTACCTGGACGCCGAGCGTACGAAACTGGCCAGTCCACCCGCCGCGGACGACGCCGACTTCCAGGAGAGCAACAAGATGCACTCGATCAACGGCTACGTCTATGCCGACGGGCCGGTGATGACCATGCGTCAAGGGCAGCGGATGCGCTGGTATGTGATGAGCATGGGCAACGAGGTGGACCTGCACACGCCGCACTGGCACGGCAACACGGTGACCGCCAACGGCATGCGAACCGACACCGTCAGCCTGCTGCCGGCCACCATGATTACCGCCGACATGGTTCCGGACGATCCCGGCATGTGGGGTTTCCACTGCCACGTCAGCGATCACATTCTGGCCGGCATGCTGGCCCGCTACGAAGTCCTGCCGGCCCAATCTCAGTGAGTTTTCAAGCTGCGAGATTCGCCACGCCGCCGTAGGCTGCCCCGACCGTTTTCGGTTTGCGGTATGCAAGGTGGTCGATCGATGGACAGCGCACTCGACGTCACGGTGCGTCGCCACGGGCAGGTGGTGATGGTGCACCCCCGCGGGTATCTGAGCTTGCGAACTGCCACGGAATTGCGCCGGATACTCGTCAAGGAGCTGCTCGAGCACGGTCGGGTCGTGGTCGACCTCGACGGGTTCACCGTGGGTTCGCAACAGTCGTGGGTGATGATCTTCCCCGCTGTGCTGGCCGAATGTGGTGGTTGGCCAGCGGCGAAAATCGTGCTGTGCCGGCCCGACGAGCAGATGACCTCCGCGCTGTCCGCCCGCGGGGTGCCTGCCTTCGTGCCGGTGTACCCGCTGCAGCTGGAGGCTCGGGCCGCGATCGATCGGCGCCCCGACGTGGTGCGGATGCGCACTGGATTACCCAGGAACCTGTGGGCTCCGGCGACGGCTCGCCAAATGATCCGCAATATATGCCCGCTGTGGCAAGTCGATGACGAAGTGCAACACACCGCCCAAGTCGTGGTCAACGAGCTCGTCGACGTCACTGTCGGAGACGCGGGCGCCGCCGCAGCGCTGACTTTGGAACGAGGTCCTGGTGGGCTACGAGTGGCCGTCCAGGACGCCCCGCTGCTCCGAGCGTCTTACCTGCCGCAGAACCGGTTAACCGACCCGCTACACCGGGGACGGGGCCTGGGCCTGGAAATCCTCGGCAACCTGACGACGGCATGGGGAGTCGATGTCGCCTCCGGCGGTAAGATCGCGTGGGCCGTCATAGCAGACGACGCCCGTTCAACGTAAAATCCAGAAAGGAACACAGTGGGTACGCAGGTCGAAACGCTCGAGTTCGAGGCCGAAGCGCGTCAGCTCTTGCAGTTGATGGTCCATTCGATCTACTCGAACAAGGACACCTTCCTGCGCGAGCTTATCTCCAACTCCTCCGACGCGTTGGACAAAGTGCGGCTTGAAGCGTTCCGCGACAAGGACCTGGAGGTGGATACCTCCGATCTGCATATCGACATCGAGGTCGACAAGGCGAACCGCACGCTCACCGTGCGAGACAACGGCATCGGCATGTCACGCGACGAGGTGGTCAAGCTCATCGGCACCATCGCGAAATCCGGCACCGCCGAATTCTTGCATAGGCTGAAGAACTCGAAGGATGCGGCGGCGGCATCGTCGGAGCTTATCGGGCAGTTCGGTGTCGGCTTCTACTCGACTTTCATGGTGGCCGACAAGGTCACGCTCGTGACGCGGCGGGCCGGCGAAATACGGGGCACCCGCTGGGAATCCGGCGGCGCCGGAACCTACACCATCGAGCCCGTCGACGGCGCTCCCCAAGGCACCGCGGTCACCCTGCATCTAAAGCCCGAGGACAAGGACGACAATCTCTTCGACTACACCGACGAGTGGAAGATCAGAGAGATCGTCAAGCGGTACTCGGACTTCATCGCGTGGCCCATCAAGATGGAAGTCGAGCAGCGGGACTCCGACGGTAACGTCACCCACGAGATTGAGACCCTCAACTCGATGAAGGCGCTCTGGGCGCGCGCGAAGAACGATGTCTCCGAAGACGAATACAAGGAGTTCTACAAACACATCAGCCACGACTGGACCGATCCGCTCGAAGTTATTCGCATGCAGGCGGAAGGCACGTTCGAATACCAGGCGCTGCTGTTCATCCCGTCCCGGGCGCCGTTGGACCTGTTCATGCGTGGCCGCAAGCGCGGCGTGCAGCTGTACGTCAAGCGCGTATTCATCATGGACGACTGCGAGGAGCTCATGCCTGAGTACCTGCGCTTCGTCAAGGGTGTGGTGGATGCGCAGGACCTGTCGCTCAACGTGTCACGAGAGATGCTGCAGCAGGACCGGCAGATCCAGCTGATGCGCAGACGCCTGGTCAAAAAAGTGCTGTCGACGGTGAAGGACATGATGACCGGAAACGCCGACGGCTACCAGACGTTTTGGAAGCAGTTCGGCCGCGCCGTCAAGGAAGGCCTGGTCAACGACGTCGAAAACCGGGATTCGATCCTTGAGATCGCGTCGTTCGAATCGACGCACGACCCCGAGCAGCCGACCACCCTGCGGCAGTACATGGAGCGCATGAAAGACGGCCAACAGCACATCTACTACATGACGGGCGAGTCCCGTGCGCTCATCGAAAGCTCACCGCACATGGAAGCGTTTCGCGCGAAGGGTTTTGAAGTGCTGTTGTTGACCGACCCGGTCGATGAAATATGGGTGGAACCGGTTGGTGAATTCGACGGCAAGCGGTTCCAGTCGATCGCCAAAGGCCAGGTCGATCTGGACACCGAGGAGGAAAAGAAAGCCGCCGAAAACGAACGGGATCAGCAGCAGAAGGACTTCGCCGCGCTGCTGGCGTGGATGAAGACCACCTTGGAAGCCGACGTGAAGGAGGTACGGCTGTCGTCGCGACTCACCAGCTCGGCAGCTTGCCTGGTCGGAGACGCCTACGATGTCTCGCCGACCTTGGAGAAGATGTACCGCGCCATGGGGCAGGACATGCCGCACACCAAGCGCATCCTCGAGCTCAACCCCACGCATCCGCTGGTGAGTGGGCTACAGAAAGCACACGCGGAGCGCAAGGACGACCCCGGGCTGGTGGAAACAACCGAGCTTCTATACGGCATGGCGCTACTTGCCGAGGGCGGCGAATTGAGTGATCCGTCGCGTTTCATCCGTTTACTGGCGGATCGGCTGGCACGGACCCTGTGAAGTGCCCCTCTCGCTGGTGGGTATGGTGTCGCACGGTAACCGCGAGTACCACGGTAAGTGACGATTACGCCGCCAGCGAGAGGGTGACGTCATGGCTCCCAAGCGTCCGGTGCACCTGGTCCAGTCGGAGGTATGGCTGGGCCGTACCGAGTTCCAGGATCTGATCCGCCAGCGGGGACCCGGCACCGCCGAGGCTCCGGGGTACCCCGCAATCGGCACCAAAGCCATCGAGGTGCGGCCGCTGGTCGGTAGGCCGTCGCGGGTGTCTTCGGTCGCGCCGCTGTTCGCCCCGGTTCCGGCCACCGTGGAGGATGACGGACTCATCCGGCTCGACGGCCTTGAGCCGGCTCAGGTCGAGGCCGCGAACCGGCCATCGGTGGGTAGGTCGCGGCGGTTTCCCCGATGGGTGGTAGCAGGTGTGCTCGGCCTCGCCGTCGCCGGCAGCGCAGTCGCCGTGCCGTTGCTGACGTCGGATGGCGGGGCCACCAAGGTGGCTGCGAAGAGCACGGGACCGGCGAAGTCAGTGCCGGCCATCCCGTCGCCCGGCTCGCGGGACGCCCGCAGCAGCGAGCCGGTTCAAGCCGGTCAGGTGGCCGCCGCGCCGAACCCGCCAGAAGAGGCGACCGTCCGGTCAGCACCGGCCTCGGTGCCCGCATCTCACCCCGCTCGCAGCGACAACCGGACCACCGCCCCGCCCAAACACGCTGATTCGGCAACGATGCCCACGCCGGCCAGTCGGATAGCCGCGGACGAGATCGATAAATGGTGGTCTCAAGCGGTGGCCGAGTACGGCCCACGGAATCCACGCTGGACCCACTCCCGTCCAGAAGCTTCCCC
>DASTKA010000166.1:0-2509 GCA_035716165.1 Mycobacterium sp.
GTGATGGTGACCATTCACACCGCGTTGCTGATCGGCTGCCTCGTCGAACCGTGGGCGCTGCACCGGCCGTTCATCGCATGGCTGGGCTGGCCGATGCTGGCGGTGGTGGTGGCCAGCCAGGCGTTGCGCTGGTGGTGCATCGCGACGCTGGGCCGGCGGTGGAACACCCGGGTCATCGTCCTGCCGCGGGAGCCGTTGGTGCGCCAGGGTCCCTACCGCTGGCTGCATCACCCGAACTATGTTGCTGTGGTGGCTGAAGGATTGGCGTTGCCGTTGGTGCATACGGCGTGGCTGACCGCGGCCGTGTTCACGCTGGCCAACGCCGCGTTGCTCAGGGTGCGCCTGCAGGTGGAGAACTCCGCGTTGGGCTACACGTGAGCGATTACGACGCTGACCTGTTGATCGTCGGTGGCGGCCCGGGCGGGCTGGCCACCGCGTTACACGCTCGCCGCCAAGGACTTTCGGTGATCGTGGCCGAGCCGCGGGACAACCCCATCGACAAGGCGTGTGGCGAGGGGCTGATGCCCGGCGGGCTGGCCGAATTGACCTCGCTGGGCGTCGACCCCGTCGGCATGCCCTTTCACGGCATCGCGTATGTGAGTGACCGACGGCGGGCCCAGGCGCGCTTTCGCGGCGGGCCGGGGCGCGGTGTGCGTCGCACGACGCTGCACGCGGCGCTGGCCGCGCGCGCCAAAGAGCAAGACACCGACTGGATTCGCACGCGGGTGACGAGCGTGGCGCAAGACGCCCACGGCGTCTCGGCCGCCGGTGTTCGCGCGAAATGGTTGGTGGCTGCCGACGGACTTCATTCGCCGGTGCGGCGCGCCGTCGGAATCACCGCGACGGCGGGGACGCCGCGGCGCTACGGCGTGCGGTGGCACTACCGCGTGCCGGCGTGGTCGGAATTCGTCGAAGTGCACTGGTCGCGCTGGGGCGAGGCGTACGTGACACCGGTCGAGCCCGATCTGGTCGGCGTGGCCATCCTGTCGCGCGGCCGGCCCGATCTCGCCTCGTTTCCGCGGCTGGCCCGCCAGCTGCACGGCGCCAGCCCCGGTCAACCCCGCGGCTGCGGCCCCTTGCGCCAGGTGGTCGCGCGCCGCTCGGCGGGGCGCGTGCTGCTGGTCGGGGACGCGGCCGGCTACGAGGACGCGCTCACCGGCGAGGGCATCAGCCTGGCGTTCAAGCAGTCCGCCGCGGCGGTCGATGCCATCGTCAACGAGACGCCGGCCGCATACGAGAAGGCCTGGCACCGGATCACCCACGATTACCGGCTGCTCACCCGCGCGCTGGTGCTGGCCAGCACGCCGCAGGCGGTGCGCCGCGCGGTCGTCCCCACGTGCGCGCTGCTACCCGCGGTCTTCGGCCGCGGGGTCAACATCCTGGCTGGTTAGCGCGGGGCGAGGCGCTCCATAGTGGCGAGCAGACGCAGAATCGCATTGCGCGGGCACTGCGCATGCGATTCTGCGTCTGCTCGCCATCAAAAATTAGCGCGCCTTCCAGAGGGGTTCCCGCTTCTCGGCGAACGCCAGCGGTCCCTCCTTGGCGTCCTCGGATTTGATCAAGGCCTTCATCTCGCGCATGGTGCGCTCCCAGCCCGGCTCGTCACCGACGACGATCCCGTCGTCGACGCCGTAGGCGACCCGCTTGCTGGCCTGCACCGACAGCGGCGCGTTGACGGTGACCCGCTCGGCCAGCGCCAGCGCGGCGTCCAGCACCGAGCCCTGCGCGACGACCTCGTTGATCAGGCCCCACTCGCAGGCGGCGGCCGCGCTGAGCGGTTCCCCGGTCAGCAGCAGCCGCATCGCCACCTTGCGGGGCAGCTGTTCGGCGATCCGGAACACGCCACCCGCGGCGGCGATCAGCCCGCGCTTGACCTCGGGCAGGCCGAACTGTGCGCGTTCGTCGGCCACCACCAGGTCACTGGCCAGCGCCAGCTCGGTGCCCCCGCCCAGGGCGGTTCCGTTCACCGCCGCGATCGTGGGCTTGTCGATGAAGTGATGGACGTATCCGGCAAAACCCCATTCGGGATGGTCGGGGTGGTAAAGGTTCTCCCGGCGCGCGATCGCCTTCAGGTCGGCCCCGGCGCAGAACGACTTGTCGCCCGCGCCGGTGACCACCACCGCCCGCACCTCGGGGTCGTGCTGCGCCTCTTCGAGCGCATCCCCGACTCCGATGCTGACCGCGGCGTTCACCGCGTTGCGGGCTTCCGGCCGGTTGATGGTTATCACCATCACGTTGCCCCGGCGCTCGGCCAGGGCCCCCGGCGCTTGGCTCACAGCAGTTCCACGATGGTGGCGTTGGCATGGCCGCCGCCCTCGCACATGGTCTGCAGACCGTACTGAATTCCCTTGTCCCGCATGTGATACAGCAGCGTGGTCATGATCCGGGCACCGGATCCGCCGAGCGGGTGGCCCAGCGCGATGGCGCCGCCGTTGGGGTTCAGCTTGTTCTCGTCGGCGCCGATGTCCTTGAGCCACGCCAGCGGAACCGGCGCGAACGCCTCGTTCAC
>DASTKA010000167.1:0-6598 GCA_035716165.1 Mycobacterium sp.
CTCGATCGCCCATCATCGAACGGGCAAGCCGCACGGCTGGATTCACAACGAACTGCGGCGCCGCTGCGGTGGCCCCCCGATCGCCGCGGCGAGCCGCGAACAGCTGCGGGCGCGCATCGACGCCGTGCGGCAGCTCATCGCCGAGCGTTCGTGACTGGGGCTAGTCGCCGACGGGTTCCTCGAGCACCTCGACGACGGGGCCGCCCAACACTTCCAGCAGACTCTGCTCGACCGTGTCCCGCGCGCCGTGCTCGGAGTCGCAGGCCGCTTCGGCCGCTTGTTCCGACACCGTCACACAGAAGACGTCCGCGGCCGTCGACCCGAACGTGTTGACCTTCGCCCAGACGATGTCGGCGCCCGCGCGTTCCAGCGCGCGGGTCAGCAGCGCGAGCAGCCCCAGGCGGTCCATGGCGCGGACTTCGACGATCAACTGCTCGGGTGACGCCGAATCGACCCACAGGATGCGGGGCGGCGCGCTCGACCGAGTGACGGGGACCCCGACCTGTACCTCGCCTGCCCGGCTGGTTGCGGCGCTGACGGCGTCGCTGTCCCGCTTCTCCAGGGTGCCCAGCACGTCGACGTCGCCCGCGAGCGCACCGGTGAACTGCTGGCGCAGTAAGCCGGCTTCCGGCGGTGAACCGAACAACGGCGACACCACGAATCCGACGATCGCGAATCCCTCGTGGGTGCTGGCCGATGCCGAATGGATGCGCAGCGAGTTCAGCGCCAGCACCGCGGCGGCGTTGGACACCAGTCCCCGCTGATCCGGCGCGGCCATCACCACGTCCAGGCGTTCGCCGCCGCTGGGCTTGATGTCCACATGGACGCCGCGATCGGCGGCAAGTGAGAGGTATTGCGGCGCAGCAGGTTCGGCCTCGGGCAGCGGCTCGCCGGCCATCACCAGCCGGCATCGGCGGACCAGGTCCTCGATCAGCGACGCCTTCCACTCGCTCCACACCCCGGGGCCGGTGGCCTTCGAGTCCGCCTCGGTCAGCGCGTGCAGCACTTCCAGCAGCAGCGCGTCGCCGCTCAGCGACTTCACCACGCGTTCAATGGTTTTGGGGTCGTTCAGGTCGCTGCGGGTGGCCACCATCGGTAGCAGCAGGTGGTGGCGGACCAGTTGGGCCAGCAGCTCGACCTCGACCGGTGGCATGCCCAGCCTCGGCCCGATCTCGAGGGCCAGGCCCGCACCGAGCACGCTGTGGTCGACGCCGCGGCCCTTGCCGATGTCGTGCAACAGCGCGCCGAGCGCAAGCAAGTCGGGTCGCGCCACCCGGGTGGACAGCGGTGCGGCGTTGACGGCCGTCTCGATGACGTGGCGGTCCACCGTCCATTTGTGCGCGACGTCGCGGGGAGGCAGGTCGCGGATGGCGTCCCATTCCGGCAGCAACCGCCCCCACAGGCCGGTGCGGTCCAGCGCTTCGATCGTCGCCACCGTGGTCGGTCCGGCCGACAGCACAACCAGCAAGTCGTCCAACGCCTCTCGCGGCCACGGCACCGGCATCTCCGGCGCACTGGCGGCCAGGCGGCTCAGGGTGGCGGCGCCGATCGGCAGCCCGGTATCGGCCGACGCGGCCGCCACCCGCAACACCAAACCCACATCGGTATCCGGACGCGCGTCGCGCGCAAGCACGATCTCCCCGGCGTATTCGACGACGCCCTCGTCCAGGGGACGGCGCTTGGGCCGCCGCACCAAAGCCGTCACCCCGCGGCGCGGCAGCGCGTTCTCGGCGGTCCGAATGCCCGTCTCGGCATGATAGGCGATCGTGCGACCGGCATCAGATAGCTTGCGCGCCAAGTCGAATCGGTCTCCGATGTGCAGCGCGGCACTGATCTCGTCGGCGTACTGGGCCTGCAGTTGATCGCGTCCGCGTCCCGACACCCGGTGCAGCTCGGTGCGCACGTCGAGCAGCGTCAGGTGGGCGTCGTCAAGGGACCCCCCGGGCGATTCCGGACGGGCCATGCCGTGGCGGTCGATCAGCTGGGCGACGCCCAGCGCGTCGAGCAGTTGCACATCGCGAAGTCCGCCGCGGCCCGACTTCAGGTCCGGCTCGGCCCGCTGCGCGATGCGGCCGCAACGTTCCCAGCGGGTCTGCGTCATTTCGACGAGCTCGTTCATCCGGGAGCGAATTGCGCTGCGCCACTGCCGCCGTGCGCCGGCGATCAATGCGTCGGACAGTCGCGCATCGCCGGCGATATGGCGGGCGTCGAGCATGCCCAAGGCCGCGATCATGTCGGCGTTGGCCACACCGAGGGCTCCGGAGACGGTCCGCACGCTGTGGTCGAGCCGAACGTTGGCGTCCCACAGCGGATACCACAACTTGTCGGCGACCTCGCCGAGCGTGTCGTCAGACTTGTTGTCGTGCAACAGCATCAGGTCGAGATCGGAATACGGCAACAGCTCATGGCGGCCCAATCCGCCGATCCCGACGACCGCGAAACCACTGTCCTCGACGATCCCGATCTCGGCCGCCTTGGCCATCAACCACGATTCGTGCAGATCCTGCCAGGCGTGCCGCAGTTCGGCGGCGTGCAGCTTGCTGCCCTCGGACAGCAGTTGGCGCCGCGAGGCAGCCAGATCGACTGCCCCGCAGGCGCTTCCTGTCCCAGCCAGCTGCCCGGACGAGTCGGGGTCGTTCGGGGTCATACCCTCCCGGCCCACCCGGGTCGAATCAGCAATTGACGGCGAATGTCATAGCGCGTCGGTTCCGCGCTCGCCGGTACGCACCCGGACAATGGTTTCCACGGGGCTTACCCATACTTTGCCGTCACCGATTTTCCCGGTGCGTGCCGCCCGGACGATGCTGTCCACGACCTTGTCGACGATGGAGTCGTCGACAACGACCTCGATGCGCACCTTGGGCACGAAGTCCACCGAGTATTCGGCGCCCCGATAGACCTCGGTGTGACCCTTCTGGCGTCCGTAGCCCTGGATTTCGCTGACCGTCATCCCCAGGACGCCTGCGTCCTCGAGACTGGTCTTCACGTCATCGAGCGTGAACGGCTTTACGATCGCGGTGATCAGCTTCATAACTGCTCTGCCTCCACTTTGTCGCCCACTCGCTCCTCCTCCAGGCCGTTGCGGGTATCCGCCACAGGGATCCGGGGCGGCAGAACCGAACCGGTAGCCACTGCGAAATCGTAACCACTCTCAGCGTGCTCGGCCTCGTCGATACCCGAGGCTTCCGCCTCTGGGTTGAGACGAAGCCCCATGGTGTACTTCAGGATCAACGCCAGGATCAGCGTAACCACCCCAGAGTAGATGAGAACACTGAACGCGCCGACCGCCTGCCGCTCGAGCTGATCCCAGCCGCCGCCGTAGAACAATCCCTTGGATACCCCGGTGACACCATTGATGGCCGGGCTCTCCGGGGCGGCGAGCAGCCCCACCAGCAGCGTGCCGGCCAGACCGCCGACCAGGTGCACCCCGACCACGTCGAGCGAGTCGTCGAAGCCCAACCTGAATTTCAGGCCGACCGCCAGCGCGCACACCACGCCGGCCACCAGGCCCACCACCAGCGCGCCCAGCACGTTGACCGACGAGCAGGAAGGCGTGATGGCGACCAGGCCCGCGACGATGCCGGACGCGGCGCCCAGCGTCGTCGCCTTCCCGTCGCGGATGCGCTCGGTGAGCATCCAGGCGAGCATGGCGGTGGCCGTCGCGATCGTCGTGGTCATGAACGTCGTCCCCGCCGCGCCGTTGGAGCTCGTGGCCGATCCGGCGTTGAACCCGTACCAGCCGAACCACAGCAATCCGGCGCCGAGCATGACGAACGGCAGGTTGTGCGGGCGGAACAATGTGGTGGGCCAACCTCGACGCTTGCCCAGCACGATCGCCAGCATCAGCCCCGCCACACCGGAATTGATGTGCACCGCGGTCCCACCGGCGAAGTCGATCGCGTGCAGCTTGTTGGCGATCCAGCCACCCTTCTCGGAGGCGAAGCCGTCGAACGCGAAAACCCAGTGGGCGACCGGGAAGTAGACGAACGTCGCCCACAGGCCGGCGAACACCAGCCAGGCGCCGAACTTGAGCCGGTCGGACACCGCCCCGGAGATCAGGGCGACGGTGATGATCGCGAACATCAGCTGGAATGCCACGAACACGGTGGCGGGAAGCGTGCCCGCCAACGGAATATCTGTTGCCGCAACGCCTTTGCTGGGATCGGCGGCCACCGAGTTGACGCCGATGAGACCCTTCAGACCCCAGAACGACGTCGGCTTCCCGATGACACCGGCGCCGGCGTCGTCGCCGAAGGCGAGCGAATAGCCGTAGAGCACCCACAGCACGGTGACCACGCCCATCGCGCTGATGCTCATCATGAGCATGTTCAGCACGCTTCTGGCGCGCACCATACCGCCGTAGAAGAACGCCAGACCCGGCGTCATCAACAGCACCAGCGCGGAACTGGCCAACATCCAGGCGGTATCGCCGGTATTGGGCTGGCCCAGTATTGGGTATGTCACTCGCAATCTCCTCCGGTCGGCCCACAAATGGCCGTCAGACACACGTCTGATGACCTGAGGAGAAGATTGCGCAATCGTTGTTTCGGCGATGGTGCCGCCGTGTTTCGGTGGGATTAACGTCCCGCCCGGCGAGTAAGGAAATTCAGCCGAGCAGCGCGTCGACGAAAGCGGCCGGTTCGAACGGCGCGAGATCGTCGGGGCCCTCCCCGAGTCCGACCAGTTTGACAGGCACACCCAGTTCCTGCTGAACCCGAAAGACGATGCCGCCCTTGGCCGTTCCGTCCAGCTTGGTCAGCACGGCGCCGGTGATCTCGACCACCTCGGCGAACACCCGGGCCTGGGCCAGCCCGTTCTGCCCGATGGTGGCATCGAGCACCAGCAACACCTCGTCGACCGCGGCTCGCCGTGTTACGACCCGCTTGACTTTGTCGAGCTCGTCCATCAGCCCGACCTTGGTGTGCAGCCGCCCCGCAGTGTCGATGAGCACCACGTCCGCACCCGCGGCGATGCCCTTGTCGACGGCGTCGAACGCCACCGAGGCCGGGTCACCGCCTTCGGCACCGCGCACCACGTCCGCTCCCACCCGCGAAGCCCAGGTCTGCAGCTGATCGGCCGCCGCGGCGCGGAAGGTGTCGGCGGCGCCCAGGACGACGCGCCGCCCGTCGGCGACCAGGACCCGGGCCAACTTCCCCACGGTGGTGGTTTTTCCCGTGCCGTTCACGCCGACGATCAGCAGCACCGAGGGATGGTCGGCGTGGGGCAGCGCCCGGATGGACCGGTCCATGGCGGGCTGCAGCTCCTTGATCAGCACGTCGCGCAGCACGGCCTTCGCGTCGGCCTCGGTGCGCACATCGCTGCCGGCCAGCCGGGAGCGCAGCTGGGAGATCACCGATTCGGTGACCACCGGTCCCAGGTCGGCGATCAGCAGCGTGTCCTCGACGTCCTGCCAGGCGTCCTCGTCCAGGTCGCCGCCGCCGATCAGGCCCAACATGCTGCGCCCGAGCGCGTTCTGGGATCTGGCCAGCCTGCCGCGCAGCCGCTCCAGCCGGCCCTCGGTGGGCGCGATCTCCTCGAGCTCGGGAGCGGCCGGGGCTTCGGGGGCCGCGGGAGTGTCAAGGGTGGCAGGAGCCGCCGGAGCCTCGGGTGGCGCGGCCGGCAGGTCAGTCGACGGCGCCGGCGCCTCGGGTTCGGGTTCGGGTTCGGGGAGCTCGACCTCGGAGATGGTGCGCCGGGGCGCGTCGCGGGGAATGGCCGCGTCGTCGCCTACCGCGGGCAACCCGGTGGTGTCGAGCCGATCGGCCGTCGTGGTCTGGGTGAAGGTGATGCCCGACGACGCGGTATAGCCGCCGGAGCGGTCGATCGCCCCGGGTTCGGGCCGGGCCGAAAAGCTGATCCGGCGCCGGCGATACCGCAACAGGCCCAGGACCAGCGCGATGATGACGACCAGGGCAGCGACGATCGCGATGGCGATCCAAAGACCTTGGGACACGCTGACATTGTTTCAGGGGCACCGTGGCGGCCCGGCAGCCACCACCTTCGCCCGGCTACGCCGCGCTCGCGACCGGCGCTACGACGAACTGGAGACCAGCTGGTCCACCTGCTGGCCACGCATCCGCTGGGAGATGACGGCGGTGATGCCGTCGCCCTGCATGGTCACGCCGTAGAGCGCGTCCGCGACCTCCATCGTCGGCTTCTGGTGCGTGATGATGATCAGCTGCGAGCGCGCCCGCAGCAGCTCGAACAGCGAGATGAGGCGCCGCAGGTTGGTGTCGTCGAGGGCGGCCTCGACCTCGTCCATGATGTAGAACGGCGACGGGCGGGCCCGGAAGATCGCCACCAGCATGGCCACTGCCGTCAGGGCCTTCTCGCCACCGGACAGCAGCGAGAGCCGGGTGATCTTCTTGCCCGGCGGCCGGGCCTCGACCTCGATCCCGGTGGTGAGCATGTCGTCGGGGTTGGTCAGGCGCAGCCGGCCCTCGCCCCCGGGGAACAGCACGGTGAAGACGTCGGCGAACTCGCGTTCGACGTCCGTGTAGGCCTCGCTGAACACCTGCAGGATGCGGGCGTCGACCTCGTCGACCACACCGAGCAGGTCTTTGCGCGCGGCCTTGACGTCCTCGAGCTGGGTGGACAG
>DASTKA010000168.1:0-21053 GCA_035716165.1 Mycobacterium sp.
TGACCCATTACGGCTCGGAGGTGAGCGGAGCGACGATACCCAAGGTTCTGTGGATCTCAACGCTGCCGGGGGGACAGGGCAATTGGACAACCGAAATCACGCATGGCGACCAGCACTGTGTCGGGCTGACAGGATTTGAACCTGCGACCACTTGACCCCCAGTCAAGTGCGCTACCAAACTGCGCCACAGCCCGCGCGCCGATGCTTGCACCGGCAGCAGGTCGAAAGCCTACCGCAGGCGGACTGTTGTCCTCTCATGGCCTCGCCGGCCGTTCGAGTGTGCGCTCCAGCATTTCCAGGTGCACTGAGGGCGGGAAATTCGCCGGATCTCCGCCGTGGATGCACACGCGAAACCGTGAGTGCACACTCAGCGGCGCCGGGCTCCCCGCTTCTCGCGCACCCGCACGTTGATGCGGATGGGCGACCCCTCGAACCCGAAGGTCTCGCGCAGCCGTCGCTCCAGGAAGCGGCGGTAGCCGGCCTCCAGAAAACAGGTGGTGAACAGAACGAACGTCGGGGGGCGGGCGGTCGCCTGGGTGGCGAACAGGATGCGCGGCTGCTTGCCGCCACGCACCGGGGGCGGGGTCGCCGCCACCACCTCTTTCAGCCACGAATTCAGCGGCCCCGTCGCGATCCGCGCATCCCACGACGCCAGCGCGGTCTCCATCGCGGGCACCAACTTCTGCAACGCCCGCCCGGTTTTGGCGGAGATGTTGACCCGCGGCGCCCAGCGCAGCTGCGCCAGTTCGCGATCGATCTCGCGCTCCAGCAGCTCGCGCCGATCCTCATCGACCAGGTCCCACTTGTTGAAGGCCAGCACGAGGGCGCGGCCGGCCTCGATCACCATCGACAACACCCGTTGGTCTTGCTCGGTGAGCGGATCCGACCCATCGATCAGCACGATCACCACCTCGGCCGCGTCGATGGCCGAGCGCGTGCGCACCGAGGCGTAGAACTCGTGCCCGCTGGCCTGGCCGACCTTGCGCCGCAGGCCCGCGGTGTCGACGAACCGCCATACCCTGTCGCCCAGCTCGATCAGCGAGTCCACCGGGTCCACCGTCGTCCCGGCCACGTCGTGGACCACCGAACGCTGATCGCCGGCCAGCTTGTTCAGCAGCGAACTCTTGCCCACGTTGGGCTTGCCGACGAGCGCGACGCGGCGCGGACCACCGGGCGCGGACGCCACCTCGGACACCTCGGGCAGCGCGGCCAGCACCGCGTCGAGCAGATCCGCGACCCCGCGGCCGTGCATCGCGCTGATCGCGTGCGGCTCACCGAGCCCCAGCGACCACAGCATCGCAGCGTCGGCCTCGGCCTTGTCGCTGTCAACCTTGTTGGCGGCCAAGAAGACTGGCTTGCCCGACCGCAGCAGGATCCGGGCGGCGGCTTCGTCGGCGGTCGTCGCGCCGACGGCGGCGTCGACCACCAGGATCACCGCATCGGCGGTGCGCATGGCCACCGAGGCTTGCTCGGCCACCAACTGCTGCAGCCCCTTGGCGTCGGGCTCCCATCCCCCGGTGTCCTGCACGACGAACCGGCGACCGGTCCACAGTGCGTCGTAGGACACCCGATCACGGGTGACCCCCGGGACGTCCTGCACCACCGCTTCGCGTCGGCCCAGGATCCGGTTGACCAGTGTCGACTTGCCGACGTTGGGCCGGCCGACCACCGCCACCACGGGCGCCGGGCCGGCCTCCTCTTGTTCATCCTGACCGAAATCGACTGATTCCCAGTCGCTTTCGTCGCTCCATGTGCCGTCTTGACTCACCGCACCGCTCCGCTTCGCTGCTCGACCACGTCGCGAAGATGCGAAATCACCTGCGCCTCGGTCATCTCGCTGGTGTCGACGACCACCGCGTCCGGCGCCGCTCGCAGCGGCGACACCGCCCGGGTGGAATCCAGATGGTCGCGGCGGCGGACATCGGCGAGCACCGCCTCGTAGTCGTCGGCCAGCCCGGCCGCCACGTTCTGCTCGTTGCGCCGCCGCGCCCGGGTCTCGGCCGACGCGGTCAAGAAGATCTTCACGGGCGCATCGGGCAACACGACGGTGCCGATGTCCCTGCCCTCGACGACCACACTGCCCGAGCCCTTGGCCATTTCGCGCTGCAGGCCGACCAGCCGGGTGCGCACGGCGGGAACAGAAGACACCGCCGACACCGCGCCGGTGACCCGGTCGCCGCGGATCTCGGTCGAAACATCTTCTCCGCAGAGGAAATACCGGTCGCCATCGGGACGATAGTCCACCGACATCTGCACGGTCTCCGCCGTGTGGGCGACGGCGTCGGCATCCGCCGGGTCGATGTCGGCGCGCAGCACGGCCAGCGTCACCATCCGGTACATCCCGCCGGTGTCCAGATAGCGCGCCCCGATCGCTTGCGCCAAAGCCTTTGACACCGAGGACTTTCCAGTGCCCGCCGGGCCGTCGATGGCGACCACCACGTCACCACTCACAGGCCCACCGCCTTGTAGAGCTGGCCGACCTCGTGATGGGCCAACGCCCGGAAGGTGCCCGGCCGCTGCTTGCCGAGCGAGACCGGCCCGATGTCGGTGCGCACCAACGACTCCACCGGAAATCCCGCGGCCGCCAGCAGCCGGCGCACGATGCGATTTCGCCCTTCGTGCAGCGTCAACCGCACCAGCGTCTTGCCGGGAATGGCGTCCACCACGGCGAACTCGTCAACCCGCGCGACCCCGTCGTCCAACTCGATCCCGGCGCGCAGCTTCTTGCCGAGCCCGCGCGGCACCGACCCGGTCACCGTCGCCAGATACGTCTTGGGCACCTCGTGGGAAGGATGCATCAACCGGTGGGCGAGTTCGCCGTCGTTGGTCAGCAGGATCAGCCCTTCGGTGTCGGCGTCCAACCGCCCGACGTGAAACAGGTTCTTGTTGCCGCGAACTTTGCGCTCGATCAGATCACCGATGCACGGCCGGCCGCGGTCGTCGGACATGGTCGAGTGCACACCGCGCGGCTTGTTCAGGGCCAGATACACCTGCGAGTCGTCGAGGACCACCCGGGCCCCGTCGACGCGGATCACCGCGGAGTCGGGATCGACGCGAGTGCCCAGTTCGGTCACCACCTGCCCGTCCACCTCGACGCGGCCGTCGACGATCAACTTCTCGGCGGCCCGCCGCGACGCAATCCCGGCCTGCGACAACACTTTCTGCAGCCGGATTCCCTCAGCTTCGTCCATCAATCCTGGTCCACGTCGAACGTCAGCGCCGGATCGGACGGTTGGCCGCCGGAAAGTTTGATGAAACGTGGTTCGCTGTCCAATGATTCGCTGAGGTCCTCGATCGTGTCGACGTCGGGAAGCAGCGGCGCGATGTCCGGAAGGTCGGCCAGCGACGTCAGCCCCAGGCGCTCCAGGAACAGCTCGGTGGTGGCGAACGTCACCGCGCCGGTGTCCTCGTCGGCGCCGGCCTCGGTGATCAGGCCACGCGCCAGCAGCGTGCGCATCACGGCGTCGACGTTGACACCGCGCACCGCGCTCACCCGCGCGCGTGTCACGGGCTGGCGATAGGCGACCACGGCCAGCGTCTCCAGCGCGGCCCGGGTGAGCTTGGACCGCGCGCCGTCCAGCAGCAGCTTCTCGACATAGGGCGCGAACCGGGCGCGGGTGTACATCCGCCAGCCCTCACTGTTGTTCCGCAGGTCGATGCCGCTGTCACGTTCGGTGAGTTGCTCGGCCATCTCCTGCAACTTGGCGGCGATCCGGTACACCGGTTGCTGGGTGGCCGACGCCAGCGCCTCCGCGGTGACCGGGGTGTCCACCACCAGCAGCAGCGCCTCGAGCACCGAGCCGAGTTCCTCGGATTCCATGGGCGCGACTTCGGCGATGTCCGGGATGCCTGAATCCAGGTCGATCTCGGGCAGTTCTTCAGTCATTCGTCCCGCACTTCTACCAAGGCTTCGGTGACCGGACGCTCCCCGGTCCATGAAATTTGGAGCACGCCAAGCGGCTCTGACTGGTCGAATGCTACCGCCCGGGACCGATACAGTTCGAGCAGCGCCAGGAAGCGCCCGACCACCTCCATCGACGCCTCACAGTCGGCGACCAGCTCGGAGAACGTCGCCCAGGCCCCGCTGCCCCGCGCTTCCAGGATGGCCAGCAGCTTTTTGGCCTGCTCGGGCACCGAGACCTGGACCTGGTGCAGGTGCCCGACGGACACCGTCGGGACGGGCCGCGGGCTGAACGCGATCGCGGCGATCTGGGCGAAGCGTTCGGCGTCGACGCCGATCATCACCTCGGGCAGCAGTTCGGTGAACCGATCCTCCAGCGACACCGAGCGCGGATAACTGCGCAGCGCCGCGGCCTCCAGTTCGGCGAACATCTCGGCGACGTGCTTGAACGCGCGGTACTGCAGCAGCCGGGCGAACAGCAGGTCGCGCACTTCCAGCAGCGCCAGATCTTCGTCGTCGTCGACCTGTCCTGCCGGCAGCAGCCGGGCCGCCTTCAAATCCAGCAGCGTCGCGGCGACCACCAGGAATGCGGTCGTCTCCTCCAGTTCGAGCTGAGGGCCGAATTCCCGGGTGTAGGCGATGAAGTCGTCGGTGACCTGGTGCAGCGCCACCTCGGTCACGTCGAGGCGATGGGCGAAGATCAGCTGCAGCAACAGGTCGAACGGGCCCTCGAAATTGGTCAGGCGGACCTGGAATCCGTTCTGCTGTGGCGCCTCACCGGTTGCGGTCGAGTTCACGCGCCGAATCGGTCGATGAATTCACGGGCCAGTGCGCGATAAGCGATGGCGCCGGTGGATCGCGGCGCCCACGTGGTGATGGGTTCGCCGGCGACGCTGGTCTCCGGGAATCGCACGGTCCGGGTGATGACAGTGTCGAAGACCAGGTCACCGAACCGTTCCACCACCCGGCCCATCACCTCGCGCGAGTTGACCGTGCGGGGGTCGTATCGAGTGAGCAGGATCCCGCTGATTTCGAGCTTCGCGTTGAGCCGGTCACGCACCTTGTCGACGGTGTCGGTCAGCAGCGCCAGACCGCGCAGCGAGAAGTACTCGCACTCGGTGGGGATCACCACGCCGTCGGAGCAGGCCAGTCCGTTGACGGTGAGCAGGCCGAGCGACGGCTGGCAGTCGATGAGCACGTAGTCGTAGCGATCCAGCACCGGGTGCAGCGCGCGGCCCAGCGTCTGCTCGCGCCCGACCTCGTTGACCAGCTGGATCTCGGCGGCCGACAGGTCGATGTTGCTGGGCACCAGATCCATGTGCCTGACCCGGGTTTGCAGCAGCACGTCGTCGATGGACACCCGCGGCTCAACCAGGACGTTGTGGATGGTCTTTTCCAGCTCGTAGTGCGGCACGCCCAGTCCCGCGGACAGCGCACCCTGCGGATCCATGTCCACCAACAACACCCGGCGGCCGTATTCGGCCAGCGCGGCGCCCAGGTTGATGGTGGACGTGGTCTTCCCGACGCCGCCCTTCTGATTGCACATGGCGACGACTTTGGCCGGGCCGTGCGAGGTGCGCGGCTGTGGCTCCGGGATCGCCCGTGGCGGCCGCCCGGTCAGACCGAGCTCGACGCCGGTGTCCGGCTGCTCGGTCATGGCGGGGGTGTTCGGGAGGTGAACATCGTCGGAAAGTCTAACGGGTTCGTCGCGCGAAACTCGGCGACCCGCAGGCAATTAACCAGCCAATACAGGGAAAATTCGGTGGTAGAACGCACATCCTGACAGCCTGTTCACTTCAGTCACAACCGCACCAGTTTCCGGGAAGGCTGCGGCTCGGAAACGCGCCGGCACCGGCCACCGGCCTAGGGTTGGGGCTATGGACCTGAAGCGGCGGATACCTCTCCTGCGTTGGTCGTTCTGGCGCATGGCCGCCGGCGTTCAGAACATCACCACCACGGGCCAGATCGGTGACGGGCGCGAAGCGGCCGCCGTCGAGTACGTCCTGCGGAATGCCCGGGCCGGCGACGTCGACGACGTCCTGGCAACCATCGACAAGTTCGCCTACGAAAAATCACTGCTGATCAACGTCGGCGACGAGAAGGGTTTGCTGCTCGATGCCGCGGTCCGGCGTGCCGATCCGGCGCTCGCGCTCGAGCTGGGCACCTACTGCGGCTACGGCGCGCTGCGCATCGCCCGGGCTGCGCCGACGGCCAAGGTGTTCTCGGTCGAACTCGCCGAGGCCAACGCGGCCAACGCCCGCCAGATCTGGGCGCACGCCGGCGTCGCCGACCGGGTGACGTGCGTGGTCGGCACCATCGGCGACGGCGGGCGCACCCTCGACGCGCTGGCCGAGCGGCATGGGTTTGCCGCCGGAACACTGGATTTCGTGTTCCTCGACCACGACAAGAACGCCTACCTGGACGACCTGGAGAGCATCCTGGATCGGGGCTGGCTGCATCCGGGTTCGATCGTGGTCGCCGATAATGTCCGGGTGCCGGGCGCGCCGAAGTACCGGGAGTACATGCGCCGACAACAAGGCAAGCGGTTCAACACCGTCGAGCACAAGGCGCACGTGGAGTACCAGTCGCTGGTGTCGGATCTCGTCCTGGAGTCCGACTACCTGGGCTGAGCAGGCTTGTGCGACAACGCTACTGCGCCCGGGGATGGGCTTCGGCCCACACCTCGCGCAGCGCGTGCACGGTGACCATGGTGTAGATCTGCGTCGTCGTCACCGACGCGTGCCCCAGCAGCTCCTGCACGACGCGCACATCGGCGCCGCCCTCCAGCAGGTGAGTCGCGAAGGAATGCCGCAGCATGTGCGGCGACACCCCCGAGGTGATCCCCGCGCGCTCGGCGGCATCCTGCAGCACCTGCCAGGCGCTTTGGCGTGACAGCCGCCCGCCGCGCACGTTGAGGAAGATTCCCGGCGTGCCGCGTCCGCGGCGCGCCAGTTCCGAGCGGCCCCGCACCAGATAAGCATCCAGCGCGGCAACGGCCGGACGCCCGATCGGCACCAGCCGCTGCTTACCGCCCTTGCCGCGCAACAACACCGAGCGGGCGTGCGTGTCGACGTCGTCGACGTCGAGGCCGACGGCCTCGGAGATCCGTGCGCCGGTGGAATACAGGAGTTCCAGCAGCGCCCGGTTACGCAGGGTCAGCGGGCCGTCGGCCGGGCTGTCGCCGCCCGCGCCCTCCAGCAGCGCCAGCACCTGGTCGATCGTGAGGCTTTTGGGCAGCCGACGGCCCGGCGTCGGCGGGCGGACCGCGCGCGCCACGTCGAGTTCGGCCAGTCCTTCGGCGGCGGCGAACCTATGCAGGCCGCGCACCGCGATCAACGCTCGCGCGGCCGACACCGCGGACAGCGCGGCGGCCCCGGTCTCGGGGTCGCCACGCCGCAGCGCCACCAGGAACTCGCTCACGTCGTTCTCGCCCACCTTGGCCAGGTCGTGAATTCCACGGTCCGACAAGTGCTTTGTGTAACGCCGCAGATCGCGGCTATACGAACTCAAGGTGTTGGCGGCGACGCCGCGCTCGATCGTCAGATGGTCAAGATAGCCCTGCAACTGCGTGTCCAGCGCAACCGTCATCATTGGGTGGCCTTGCGCGCGGCGAACGCCGTCGGCTTGTCCTGCCACGGGCTGTCCACGGGACGCGGCTGCGCGAAGCCGGTCGTGACCGCGTGGGCGGCCAAAATCCCGGCCACGGCAATGGCATTCACAACTTCACCGCCGAGCACCTTGCGGACGGCGTCCGACAGCGGATACCACTCCAATGTCATGTCGGCTTCCTCGTCGTGGGCAGCGGGCCGGTCGACCTGAGTCAGGCCGGTGGCCAGATAGACGCGCACCGACTCGTCGCTGAACCCCGGCGTGGAATCGAGGTCGACGAGCACCGACCAGGCCGCCGCCTTCAGGCCCGCCTCCTCCATCAACTCACGCGCCGCGGTGAGATGAGCCGCCTCACCGCCGACATCGAGCAATCCCGCGGGCAACTCCCACAGCCGCCGGCCGAACGCGTGCCGGTACTGGTACACCATCGGGATGTTGCCGTCGTCGTCCATCGCGACCACCGCGACCGCGCCGAAATGTTCGACGATCTCTCGGGTCACCACCTTGCCGCCCGGCATCCGCACCCGGTCGCTGCGCAGCGCGAAAATCTTTCCGGTGTACAGCGTTTCGGATGACGCCGTCTCGAAGACGTGTTCAGCCACGGGTCGCGGGCTCAGGTATCGGCCGCGCAGCGCTGTCCCGGTGCTGGATGCCGTTCGATGACTGCTCCGGGATCTCCACCGGCAACAGCTCGCCCGCCTTGTAGTCGATGGCCGCGCCGACGAATGCGACGAACAGCGGGTGCGGCCGGGTGGGCCGGCTCTTCAGCTCCGGATGAGCCTGGGTGCCGACGATGAACGGGTGCACGTCCGGCGGGTACTCGACGAACTCCACCAGGTGGCCGTCCGGAGATGTGCCGGAGAACCTCAGGCCGCTCTCGGCGATCTTGTCGCGGTAGGCGTTGTTGACCTCGTAGCGGTGCCGGTGGCGCTCGGACACCTCCGTGGCGTCATATGCCCGGGCCACAATCGAATCCGGTTCCAGCACAGCGGGGTAGGCGCCCAGCCGCATGGTGCCGCCCAGGTCGGCCTCTCCGGCGACGATGTCCACCTGGTCGGCCATCGTGGAGATGACGGGATCGGGCGTCCCGGGGTCGAATTCGGCCGAATTGGCCTGGGCCAGACCGGCGGAGCGGGCGGCCTCGATCACGATGCACTGCAGCCCGAGGCACAGACCCAGCACCGGCAGCCCCCGCGCGCGGGCGTAATGGATGGCGCCGATCTTGCCCTCGATGCCGCGGATGCCGAACCCGCCGGGGATCAGCACGCCGTGCACGTCACTCAGGGCCGACGCGGCACCGGCTCCGGTCTCACAGTCGTCGGAGGGCACCCACACCAGTTCCACCTTGGCGTGATGCTTGAACCCGCCGGCCCGCAGCGCCTCGGTGACCGACAGATAGGCGTCGGAAAGCTCAACGTACTTGCCCACCAACGCGATTCGCACAATCTCGTGCGGCTCGTGCACCCGGCGCAGGAGGTCGTCCCATTCGGTCCAGTCGACGTCCCGGAACGGCAGGTTGAGCCGGCGCACCACATAGGCATCGAGTTCCTCGCGATGCAGCACCTTGGGGATGTCGTAGATCGACGGCGCATCCGGGGTGGAGATGACGCCGTCGATGTCGACGTCACACATCAGCGCGATCTTGTTCTTCAGCGCTTCGGGAACGTCGCGGTCGCAGCGCAGGATCAGCGCGTCGGGGGTGATACCGATGCTGCGCAGCGCGGCCACCGAGTGCTGGGTGGGTTTGGTCTTGAGTTCGCCCGACGGCGCCAGGTAGGGCACCAGGGAGACGTGCAGGAAGAAGACGTTCTCGCGGCCCAGGTCGTGGCGCACCTGGCGGGCCGCCTCCAAGAAGGGTTGCGACTCGATGTCGCCGACGGTGCCGCCGATCTCGGTGATGACCACGTCCGGACGGTTGCCCTGGGCGTCGGGCTGGGCCATCGACATGATGCGCCCTTTGATCTCGTCGGTGATGTGCGGGATCACCTGGACGGTGTCGCCGAGGTATTCACCGCGCCGCTCCTTCGCGATGACGGTCGAATACACCTGCCCGGTAGTGACATTCGCCGAACCGGACAGATCGCGATCCAGGAATCGCTCGTAATGGCCGACATCCAGGTCGGTTTCGGCGCCGTCCTCGGTGACGAAGACCTCGCCGTGCTGGAACGGATTCATGGTGCCCGGATCGACGTTGAGGTACGGATCGAGCTTCTGCATCGTCACGTACAACCCACGGGCCGTCAGTAGCTGACCAAGGCTGCTGGCGGTCAACCCCTTGCCTAACGAGGATGCGACGCCCCCGCTGACGAAGAGGTGCTTGGTGGCGGATTGCGGGTGCTTTCGCACAGGCGACCTCCGTGAAGACGGGCAGGGCGTCAAAATTGTTCTAGCGAATAACTAGATGGGCCTGCCGACCCACGGAAATCCACCCTAACATCCACCGCGCTGTGCCGCGGCTAACACGCCCGCTACTGCGGCACGGTGATCGACGTCGCCCCGTGACCCGTGCCGTACTGCCCGGCGTGACCGCCGTTCAGCAGGTCGTGCAGGCCCAGCACCGCGGTGATGCGGCCGGGCGCGGCGTCGACATTGTCGACGGTGCTGACGGCCGAGTTCATTCCGGAGTCGGCGCGGGTCACGGCCACGGCGGCGCCGCCGGTCGCCGACCCGTCGCGTCCGGCCAGCAGCGTGCCCGAGCCGTGCGGGGCCAGCGCGGCCGAGAACCGGGCCACGCTGACGCCCTTGTTGCCGGCGTCCCCGGGCAGCGAGCCGCCCGTGACGACCAGTGCGGCATTGGCCGCGCCCATGTGATCGGTTGCCTGATAGGTGATGAAGCCGGTGTCGCGCAGCGCAGCGAGCACGGTGTTGCGCTGGATGTCATCCACCGCGGGCACTGCCGGGTTCGCGTTGGCCAGCAGGGCGATGCCCATCAGGTCGCCCGCCTGCGAACCCTGGTCGACGAGTTTGGTGCTCAGCTGCTGGCCCGCGGGCACCACCGAGGAGTTGACCACCGTCTGCAGCTTCTCCGCCGAGTTGGCCTCGACGAACTCCTGCGTCAGCGACACCGTCCCGGTCACCGTCCCGCCGGCCTGACCGATGAACTTGGACACCGCGGCCACGTCGTCGTCCTGGGCATCCGGCGTGCGGAACACCACCACCGACTTGCCGTCCAGCGCGTCGTGCACCATCCGGCCCACCAGCTGGGTGTCGAAATTGTTTGCGGCGCTGAGCTTTTCGTTCAGCACATTCTTCTGGTCGTTCAGCCCGGTGATCTGGGTGTTCAGGTCGCGCTTCTCGTCACGCAGGCTGGACAACAAGGTGTCCGACAAGAAGCCGGAGCCCAGCACGACTCCCACGGCCAGCGCCAGGAAGACGGCGGCCAGCGAAAAGGCATGTTGACGCAACGAGATCATTTATGTCACCCACTTCTGCACCATCGCGCTGAGGTGGTTCCAGTAGTCGGTGACCCAGTGCAGCACCACACCGTCGGTGCGCGACACCCACAGTGCGACGATGACGGCGATCAACATGGTCAGCGCCAGCAGCGCGATGGCGCCCGCCGAGATGTGGTTGCGGTACAGGGTGGCAACGGCCTTGGCGTCCACCACCTTCTCCCCCACCCGCAGCCGGGTCAGGAAGGTGGACGGGTTGCTGTGCGCGCGGGTGCGGTCGAAGAACGTCTCGATGTTGGCGGTGTGGCCGGCCGTCACCAGCAGCGCGGCGCCGTGATGGTCGGCCAGCAGCAGCGCCAGATCGATCGCCGAACCCGCGGCCGGGAACGTCATCGCCCCGACGCCGAGATCCTGGATGCGTTCCAGCCCGGGCGCGTGCCCGTCGGCGTCGGCGGGCAGCACCACCTGGGCACCGCACTTGAGCGCGTCGGTGCTGATCTGGTCGGGGTCACCGACGATCACCTGGGGGCGGTAGCCAGCCTGGCGCAGGACGTCCGCGCCGCTGCCGACACCGATCAGCGCCGGCTGATACTCCTTGATGAACGGCTTGAGCGACCGCAGGTCCTCGGCAGCGCTGTCCTCGTCGGCGACGATCACCACGTGCCGGCGGCGCAGGTCGACGTCGACCTCGGGAATGCCGATGCCGTCGATCAGCAGCGGGCTCTCGCTCTTGATGAACTCGATGGTGTTGCCGGCGAACGCCTCCAGATGCGCGGACAGCCCGCTCTTGGCCTCGCGCATGAGGTCGGCGATGTCGTGGTCGGTGCGCTCGGTGCCGCGGACCAGCCTGCGGTCACCGGCGTACACGCCACCCTCGTGCAGGCGGATCTTGGCGCCGTCCTTGACCTTCTTGAAGATGTCGGGTCCGGCCTCGTCGATCAGCGTCACCCCGTTGTTGACCAGCACCTCGGGGCCCATGTTCGGGTAGCGGCCCGACACCGACGGAGACGCGTTGATGACCGCGGCGATGTCGGCTTCCACCAGCGCGTCCGCCGTGATGCGATCCAGGTCCAGGACGTCGAGCACGACGATGTCGCCGGGGCAGACCCGACGCAGCAGTCGGTCGATGTTCCGGTCAACGCGGGCTGTGCCGACGAGGCCCGGCCGGGCTGGGTTACGGGAAAGCAGGCCTGACATCTTCATGGGGGCGATTCTGTCCGCGAAGGGTCAGACGGGACGGGAGGCGCGCCGTAACATCAGCCTCATAAGTTATCTAGAGTCACACCAGTCACAGGTGTATTGCGAGTGTCCGACGGTTAGATCTCATCCTTTTGAGCCGCGTCGAGCAGTTCACGGGCGTGCGCGCGGCCGCTGTCGGAGTCGCCCAGTCCGGCCAGCATGCGCGCCAGCTCGGCCACCCGCTCGTCGTCCGCGACCCGCCGCACCACACTGGTTCCCTTCGGCCCGGCGCCATGCACCACGAGGTGCACGTCGGCGTACGCCGCGACCTGTGGGAGATGTGTGACCACGATGACCTGGTGGGTGCGCGCCAGCCGGGCCAGCCGCCGCCCGATCTGCACCGCCGCCCGGCCACCCACGCCGGCGTCGACCTCGTCGAACACCATCGTGGTGCCCACTGTCTCTTTCCGGGAGGCGGCCAGCACCACCTCCAACGCCAGCATCACGCGGGACAGCTCGCCGCCGGAGGCGCTCCTGGCCAGCGGCAGCTGGTCCATGCCGCGGTGCGCGGCGAAGCCGAACTCCACCTGGTCGACGCCGTCGGCACCGGCCCGGGCGCGCTCGCCGGAGGGGAGCACGAGCGTGGCCGCGTCGTCGTTGGCCGGCGCGGCTTCCAAGGTGACGTTGATGCTGAATTGGGCGTCGGCCATCGCCAGTCCGGCCAGCTCGGCGGTGACCTCCTTGGCCAGCCGCTTGGCGGCCTTGCGCCGAATGTTGCTGAGATCGACGGCGGCCTGGGCTAATTCGCGCGCGAGCTCGTCGACCCGCTTCGCGAGCGCGGCCAAGCCTTCCTCCGAGACGTCGAGTTGGGCCAGTCGCTCCCTCGACTCCCGGGCCCAGGCGAGCACGCCGTCGATGTCCGCGGCGTACTTGCGTGTCAGCGTGCGCAATTCGGCCTGCCGGGCCAGTTTGGATTCCAGCGCGCTGGCATCGACGGGCAGCTCGTCGAGGAAGCCGCCCAGCTCTCCGGCCGCGTCGACGACCACGGTCAGCACCTCGGCGAGCTGGCCGGCCAACGCCAGCAGCTTGGCGTCGTCGGTGGATTCCAGTGCGGCCCTTGCCTTTCCGAGGCTGTCGGTGGCGCCGAAGCCGGGGCCGTCCGCCTCATCCGAGGACAGGGCGGCGCGCGCGCCGGCCGCGGCCTCGCGCAGGGTGTCCAGTTCGGAGAGCCGCAGGATCTCGGCGACCAGGGCATCGTCCTCACCGGGTTGCGGATCCACGGCGTCGATCTCGTTGAGCGCGAAGTTCAGCCGGTCGGCCTCGAGCGCCAGTTCGCGCATCCGGTTGCGGCGGTCGAGCAGGTCGCGCCGCGCCGACAGCCAGGAGTCGCGCAGCTTGCAGTAGCGCTCCAGCGCCGGCCCCGCCTTCGCGAACCGGTCCAGCGCACCGCATTGCTCCTCGGGCCGCATGAGGCGCAACTGGTCGTTCTGCCCGTGCAGGGTCAGCAACCCGGCGGTGAAGTCGCCCAGCGACTTGGCGGGCACGCTGCGGCCCCCGAGGTAGGCCCGCGACGGCCCGTCACGGCTGACCGAGCGCAGCGCGATCACGCTGCCGTCCTCGTCGCGTTCCGCGCCCGAGGCGTCCAGCATCTCGTCCAGCTTCACGACCATGGATTCGTCGAGATCGGTTGTGGTGAAACGACCTTCGACGAGCGCTCGATCGGCCCCCGACCGCACCCGCGTCGCGTCCGCGCGCGAACCGCCGAGCAGGTGCAACCCCGTCACCACCATGGTCTTGCCGGTGCCGGTCTCGCCGGTCAGTACGGTCAGGCCGCGGTCGAACTCCCCGACCGCGGCGCTGATGGCACCGAGTGACTCGATGCGAATCTCAGTCAGCATTCAGTCAGCACCTGTGTCAGGGCGGTCAGTTCCCGCGCCACCCGGTCACCGGCAACCGGAATTTGCGCACCAACCGGTCGGTGAACGGGGCGCTGTCCAGCCGGGCCCATTTCACCGGTGTGTCGCAACGCTTCACCTCCAGCCGGCTGCCGGCCGGGATCAGCATTTCGCGGCGGCCGTCGCAGAACACCAGGGCGTCATGCCCGTCGGCCTCGATCTCGATCGCGATGGTGGCATCCGGGCTGGTGACCATCGGGCGGCTGAACAGTGCGTGGGCGTTGTTGGGCACCACCAGGATTGCCTCGAGATCCGGCCACAACACCGGCCCGCCGGCGGAGAACGCATAGGCGGTCGACCCGGTGGGCGTCGAGACCAGGACCCCGTCGCAGCCGAACGCCGACACCGGACGCCCGTCGATCTCGAGGACCACCCCGAGCACGCCCAGCCGCGGGCCCTTTTCCAGGCTGACCTCGTTGAGCGCCCAGCCGTGCACCGAGACGTCGCCGCCGTGGCGCACGATGACGTCAAGCGTCAAGCGATTCTCCACCCGATAATCTTGTGCGACAACGTGATCCAGCACGCGATCGATGGCTTCGGCTTCGGCCTCGGCCAGGAAGCCGATGCGGCCCAGGTTGACGCCCAGCACCGGAATGTTGGCGTTGCGCGCCAGTTCGGCGGCCCGCAGGAACGTGCCGTCGCCGCCCAACGCCAACACCAGTTCGCAACCCTCGGCGGCCTGCGGGTCGGCATTGACCACTTCGATTTCGATGCCCAGTGCGCGCATGTCGTCGGGGGCCAGGTGCAGCGGCCCCTTGTCGACCGCCTCGGCGGACAGCACACGAAGCCCGATTCCGTTGTCGCCCAGCACCTTCTGTACGCGTCGCGCGGTCTCGGTGGCCTCGTCGCGGCCCGTGTGGACCACCATCAACACGGTGCGGGAAGCGTCGCCGTTCACCGTGGCCCGCTTTCCACCGCGCGCTGCACCGCCGCCACCAGCTCGTCGCCCGCGAGCGGGCGATCGGTCTGGGCGCGCAGCCGCAGAAAATACTCGACATTGCCCGACGGTCCCGGCAGTGGACTGGCGGTGACGCCGACGGTGTGCCAACCCAGCTCGCCCGCGCGACCGGCCACCGCCAGCACGGCGTCGGCGCGCAGGCCGGGATCGTGCACCACACCCCCGGCGCCGACCAGGCCCCTGCCCACTTCAAACTGCGGCTTCACCATGGGAACGATATCCGCGTTCGGTGCCGCACATCCAGCCAGCGCCGGCAACACCGTGGACAGGGAAATGAACGACAGGTCGGCCACCACCAGGTCCACCGGGCCGCCGATCGCCTCGGGCGTCAGGTCGCGAACGTTGGTCCGCTCGACGACGACCACCCGCGCGTCGCTGCGCAGCGACCACGCCAGCTGGCCGTACCCCACATCCACGGCAACCACTTCGGCGGCCCCGCGATCCAGCAGCACCTCGGTGAAGCCACCCGTCGACGCGCCGGCGTCCAGGCAACGACGGCCTGCGACCGACATCTCGAAGGCGTCCAGCGCACCGATGAGTTTGTGCGCTCCGCGCGAGACCCAGCCGCGCTCGCCGTCCTCGGCGACGGTCAGGGCCGCGGTGACGGCGACGGCGGTGCCCGGCTTACGCGCCGGCATCCCGTCGATGCTCACCTTGCCCGCGCCGATCAATTCCGCGGCCTGCTGACGCGACCGGGCCAGGCCGCGCCGGACCAGCTCGGCGTCAACGCGGGCGCGTCGAGACATCCGCGCACTCAGCCCTTCTCCGCCGACTCCAGCGCGGCCAGCAGCACGTCGTGCGCCTCGGACAGGCGCCGGGCTATCTCTTCCAGCTCGTCGAGCGACGGCACTTTCTCGGGGTCGTCACCGTCCCCGGGCTGCGGCAGCCGGGCGAGCAGGGCGTCGATTTCAGCGCGAATCTGATCGGGATCGATAGTCATCGCGTTACCACGCTAGTCATCCGTCAGTCGGTGCGCACCAAAGACCAGCGCCCCAGCGCGGCGCGGGCGTCGTCGTCTCCGGCCTCGATACGCACCGCGTCGGGGTCCGATTCCGCGATACCCCACACCGCGCCGGCGACCGCGCGAACGATCGACAGGTCATCCCCGTCGTCCGATCCGTCGCCGGTGACGGTGATCGTCGTGTCCGCGACCGCGATCCGCCAGCCCGGCTGCGGCCCGACCGCGAGCCGCTCGCCGTCGGTGTGCAACGAACGCAGGTCGTGACCGATATAGGTGGGGCGCTGGGCGGGCTTGGCGTACACCGCGTCCCGCGCGGAATTGACCCCGGTCAGCACCATCAAGCTGGGCAGCTCGGCGGCGTTGGCGCCTTCGATGTCGGTGTCGAGGCGGTCGCCGACCACCAGGGGGGCGTGAAAGTCGCCCCGGGCCGCCGCATCTCGCAACAGGGCCGGCGCCGGTTTGCCCGCGACTTGAGGCTCGCCGCCGGTGGCCGCCCGCAGCGCGGCCACGAAGGATCCGTTGCCGGGCAACAGCCCGCGCTCGGTGGGCAGGGTCAGGTCGACGTTGGACGCCACCCACAGCGCGCCGGCCCGGATGGCCAGCGCCGCCTCGGCCAGCTCCGGCCACCCGATGGTCTGGGACAGGCCCTGCACCACGGCGGCCGGTTCGTCGTCATAGCTGCGCACCGCGGTCAGTCCGACGGCCGCGATCTCGTTGGCCAGGGCCTCGGTGCCCACGATCAGCACGGGCGAGCCCGGCGCCAGCTGGTCGGCCAGCAGCCGCGCCGCGCTCTGCGCGCTGGTGGCGATGTCATCGGCGACGGCGGTGAAGCCCAGGTCGGTCAGGTGCGCGGCGACCTCGTCGGCGCTGCGCGACGCGTTGTTGGTGACGAAATACGCTCGGCTGTGCACCTGCGCTAGCGCCTGCACCGCGCCATCGGTCGGCCTGCGGCCCCGAAACATCGTGCCGTCCAGATCGATCAGCAGGCAGTCATATTGTTGCGCAAGGGTTTTGGATTGACTGCCCGTCATATCAGCCGAGTTCACTGACCCGGTCTTCGGCGTCGGTGACGCCGTCGATGTCGGCGGCCGCGGAGTGCAGGAACCATTGCAGCGCCTCGTCGTCCCGGCCCAGCGCGAGCAGCGTGTCCGCGTAGGCGTAGAACAGCCGCGCCGCCGTGGTACCGGTGCGGCCCGGATCCAGTTGCGGAGTGGACAACACGGTGAGCGCCTGTTCCAACTGGCCGAGATCCGCGCGCGCCCCGGCCGCGACGATGCGCAACTCGTCGGCGTCGTCACCGCTGAGTTCGGCGGCCTCCGGTCCGCGCGCGAGTTCGATCGCCCGCTCCGGACGACCAAGTCCGCGTTCACAATCGGCGATCAGGGCGAGCAGCGGGGACTTGCTGCCCATCCTGCGGGCGGCGCGTAATTCCGCGAGCGCCTGCGACCAGTCGCCGCAGTGGTAGGCGGCGATGCCGACCGCTTCCCGAATGGTGGCGAGCCGACTGGACCGGGCGCGGGCCGCCCGGGCGTGGCTCAGGGCGGCCTCGGGGTCCTCGTCGAGCAACTCGCCGGCGGCCACCAGGTGGCGCGCCACGGCGTCGGCGGTGGCGCGGTCCAGGGTGCTCAGTTCGCGGCGGATATCCGGTGCCAGTTGCTTGGCTTCCACGCCGGGCGGTATCGGCGGGCCGTCCCGCGGCGCACGATCGCCCTGGGCATCCCGCCGGTCAGCGCCGCGCGGTTGGGCCGGGCGCGCGCGGCCCGGACCCGACCAGCCGCCGGATGCCGGGCGCCCCCGCCGTTCGCCATGCTGCCGTTGCCTGTCGTCGACCACGCTGCCGAGAATACGGGCAGCGCTGCGCCTAACTTTGCAGCCGGTTGCCCAGCAGCGGCGCGAGAGCCGCCGGGCAGTAGGTCGCGATCGCGACGATGGTGAACCGGCCCGCCATCTCGAACGACATGCCGTTGCCCTCGGCCACCTTGGACGTCACCTCGTCGAACGACCCGCCGGGCTCGAACAGCATGGGACACACCGACTGCCCCATCGCCACGGTGCTGGCCGGTTGGGTGTAGGTGATGCCGGCATTCGTCAGAGCCGACAGGAAGGCGTTTGCCAGCATGTCCGCGCGGATCGGCGCCGACAGAATCGCGGCCAGCGCCACCAGGCCGGTGATCACCCCCAGAATCCGCGCGACGGTCAACCGCACCCTCGTCGCGAGAATCACCGTGACAACAGTGGTCCTATCAGGTCACGTCAACGACACGGTGCGATAAAGATCTGTGCACGCACGTGTTTCGCGGCGCCCGTCGGCCGCCGGTGCGGCTAGAGCTTTTCGACCCCGGCGACGGTGCGCTTGCCGCGGCGCAGCACCAACCATTTGCCGTGCAGGAAGTCCGACGGTTGGGGCGCCCACTCTTCGCTGTCGATGCGGACGTTGTTGACCGAAACGCCGCCTTCGCCGATGGTGCGCCGCGCGGCCTTCTTGCTCTCGGACAGGCCGCTGGCGACCAGCAGGTCGACGATCCCGTCGGGTCCACCGGGTTTGAGCTCGGCGACCGAGGTCTCACGCAGCGCCGCCGCCAGGGTGGCCTCGTCCAGGCGGTCCAGTTCGCCCTGCCCGAACAGCGCCCGGCTGGCGTGCTCGACGGCCTCCGTGGCCGCCTCGCCGTGCACCAGCACCGTCAGTTCGCGCGCCAGCCGCCGCTGGGCGGCGCGCTGCTGGGGGCGCTCGGCCGTCGCCTGTTCGAGCTCGCGGAGCTCGTCGGCGGTCAGGAAGGTGAACCAGCGCAGGTACCGGATCACGTCGGCGTCGGCGGTGTTGAAGAAGTACTGGTACCAGGCGTACGGCGAGGTGAGCGCCGGGTCCAGCCACAGGCTGCCGCCGCCGGTGGACTTGCCGAACTTCGTGCCGTCGGCGGCGGTCACCAGCGGCACCGTCAGGGCGTGCACCGACGCACTGAGCTGCTGGCGCACCAACCGGACCCCGGCGATGATGTTGCCCCACTGATCGGAGCCGCCGATCTGCAGGCTGCAGCCGTAGCGGCGGTGCAATTCGACGTAGTCGTTGGCCTGCAACAGCATGTAACTGAACTCGGTGTAGGAGATCCCGTCGCCTTCGAGGCGCCGCCGGACCGTGTCGCGGTCCAGCATGACGTTGACCGAGAAGTGCTTGCCGATGTCGCGCAAAAACTCGATCGCCGACAGCGGGCGGGTCCAGTCCAGGTTGTTGACGACGACGGCGCCGGTGGGCGAATCGTCGAAGTCGACGAAGCGTTGCAGCTGTCCGCCGATCCGCTCGGTCCACTCGGCGACGGTGTCGGCCTCGTTGAGGGTGCGCTCGCCGACGTCGCGCGGGTCCCCGATCATGCCGGTGGCCCCGCCGGCGAGCACGATCGGGCGGTGGCCGGCGCGCTGGAACCGGCGCAGCGCGAGCAGGGGCACCAGGTGTCCGGCATGCAGGCTCGGCGCGGTGGGGTCAAAGCCGGCGTACACCGTCATCGGCCCGCGCTGCGCCTCGGCGGCCAGCGCATCGAGATCGGTCGACTGCGCGATCAAGCCGCGCCAGCCCAGCTCGTCGATGATCTTCTCGCCCATGACCCGAGATCCTTCCACCGTTCGCCTAGTCGCTGGCGCCCGGCGCCGCCGCGCGGGGACTGCGGCGGTACGCCGAGACCTCCGGGCGCCCGGGGAGCCACAACCGCCACGGCCGGTCGGCGGCCTGGCTGACACCGACCCGCGGGCCGGCCGCCGAGGTCAGTGGCTCGTGCAGCTCGAGGGTCACCGGGCTGTCGCGCGCGAACAGGTCAATGCCGTTGTCCTCCATGGTGATTCCCATGGCGGCGCACAGATTGCCCGGGCCGCGCGCCAGAGCCGCTGTGTGCACCAATTCGCCGCGACGGGCGCGCGCGACGCCGGTGCCGTCCTCGATGGCCGCGGCCCGGAGCAAGACGGCGGCGGCGGTCCCGTCGGGCCCGCAGGAGACGTTGGCGCAGACGTGGATCCCGTGGCTGCGGTAGGTGTAGAGCCGCCCGGGCGGCCCGAACATCACGAAGTTCCGCGCGCGCAGGCCCTTGTACGAGTGCGCGGCGGCGTCGGGCCACGGACCGTCCGGAACTCCCCCGTACGCCTCGACCTCGACGACTATCCCGCTCACACCCCGCGCGGTAAGCGTTGCGCCCAGTAACCGCCGTGCGGCCTCGACCGGGTCGACTAACAGCTGGGCCGCAGCCGTGCCTTCGCGAAATCGTCCTCGAGCCTCGACCACATCAGATCCTGAATCCTCTTTTCTTAACCCAACGAACCTACCGGCAGGTCCGGCGTGGCAGTATCCCGGTGTCCCGTGACCCCCGGGCCGCGAGAAGGAGCCCACCTCATGCATGCGATCGATCCCGCCGCCACGGCGTGGCTGCTGGCCAGCACCGCACTGGTCCTGCTGATGACCCCCGGCCTGGCCATCTTCTACGGCGGCATGGTCCGCACGACCGGTGTGCTCAACATGATCATGATGAGCTTCATCTCCATACCGCTGGTGACGGTGGCGTGGCTGCTGGTCGGCTACACCATTGCGTTCTCCGAGGACGGGGTGAGCGGACTGGCCGGCAACCTCAGGCATTTCGGCATGCTCGGCATCACTCCCGGCACCGTCCACGGCACGGTTCCCGAGTTGCTCTACGCCACGTTCCAGCTGACATTCGCGATCATCACGGCCGCCCTGGTCAGCGGCGCAATAGCCGACCGCGCCAAGTTCGCCGCCTGGATGGTCTTCGTCCCGGTATGGACGATCGCCGTGTATTCGATTGTTGCGCACTGGGTTTGGGGGCCCGGCGGCTGGCTGGCCAAAATGGGTGTCCTCGACTATGCGGGCGGGCTCGTCGTCGAGATCGTCTCCGGATCCTCCGCGCTGGCGCTGGCGCTGGTGCTCGGGCCGCGCATCGGTTTCAAGAAGGACGCGATGCGGCCGCACAATCTGCCGTTGCTGTTCGTCGGCGTCGGATTGCTGTGGTTCGGCTGGTTCGGGTTCAACGCCGGTTCCGCCTTGGCCGCCAACGGAACTGCCGCGGCCATCTTCCTCAACACCCTGGTGGCCGGGTGCCTGGGC
>DASTKA010000169.1:0-2647 GCA_035716165.1 Mycobacterium sp.
CAAGTACCCCGGCGCCCTGGGCGGCAAGACCGGTTACACCGACGACGCGGGCCAGACGTTCGTGGGTGCGGCCAACCACGACGGGCGACGCCTGGTGGCGGTGCTGCTGCACGGGACGCGGGTGCCGATCGCGCCGTGGGAGCAGGCCGCGCACCTGCTGGACTACGGCTTCTCCACCCCGCAGGGCACGCAGGTCGGCTCGCTGATCGCGCCCGACCCGTCCCTGGCGCCGGCCAAGCACGACACCGCCGCGGACCCGCTCGCCAACAGCGCCGCCGCAGGCGCGATCCTCCCGTCCGCGGACGCCATGCCGATCCGGGTGGGCGTGGCGGTGATCGGCACCATCGTGGTGTTCGCGCTGATCATGATGGCCCGCTCGATGAACCGCCGACCACTCCACCGCTGAGCGTCGTGGTACGCGAATCACGGCGCGGACTGCTGGTCGGGCTGACCGCCGCCAGCGTCGGCCTCATCTACGGCTACGACCTGTCGATCATCGCCGGGGCGCAGCTGTTCGTCACCGAGGACTTCGGACTCTCCACGCGTCAGCAGGAACTGCTGACGACGATGGTGGTGATCGGCCAGATCGCCGGAGCGCTGGGCGCCGGCGTGCTGGCCAACGTGATCGGGCGAAAACGCTCGATCGTGCTGATCCTGTTCGCCTACACGGTTTTCGCGCTGCTGGCCGCGTTCTCGGTGTCCCTGCCGATGTTGCTGACGGCGCGGTTGCTGCTGGGGCTGACCATCGGCGTCACGGTGGTCGTCGTCCCGGTCTACGTCGCGGAATCGGCGCCGACCGCGGTGCGCGGTTCGCTGCTGACGGCCTATCAGCTGGCGATCGTCAGCGGCCTGATCGTCGGCTATTTGACCGGTTACCTGCTGGCCGGCACCCACAGCTGGCGGTGGATGCTGGGGCTGGCCTGCGTGCCCGCAGTGTTGTTGCTGCCGTTGGTGATTCGAATGCCCGACACGGCGCGGTGGTACGTGCTGAAGGGCCGGACGGACGACGCCCGGCGGGCGCTGCTGCGGATCGAACCGACGGCGCAGGTCGACGACGAGCTCGCCGAGATCGGCCGCGCGTTGAGCGAGGCCTCGCCCGGGGCCAGGGGCGGGTTCTCCGAGATGCTGCGGCCCCCATACCTGCGGGCCACCGCGTTCGTGGTCATCCTCGGCTTTCTGATCCAGATCACCGGCATCAACGCGATCATCTACTACAGCCCGCGGATCTTTCAGGCCATGGGCTTCACGGGCAATTTCGCGCTGCTGGGGTTGCCGGCGCTGCTTCAGGTCGCCGGGTTGGCAGCCGTCGGCGCCGCGCTGCTGTTGGTCGATCGGGTGGGCCGGCGGCCAATCCTGTTGTGGGGCACCGCGATGATGATCGTCGCCGACATCGTGCTGATGGCCGTGTTCGGACGGGGATTCGGCGGCACGATCGTCGGGTTCGCCGGCATCCTGCTGTTCATCATCGGCTACACCATGGGCTTCGGCTCCCTGGGCTGGGTGTACGCCAGCGAAAGCTTCCCGTCGCGGTTACGCTCGATCGGGTCGAGCACCATGTTGACCTCCAACCTGGTGGCTAACGCCATCATCGCCGCCGTCTTCCTGAGCCTGCTCCATTCACTGGGCGGCGCAGGGACTTTCGCGCTGTTCGCTGCGCTCGCGGCGGTCGCGTTCGTGTTCGTGTACCGGTACGCGCCGGAAACCAAGGGCCGCCAGCTCGAGGACATCCGCCACTTCTGGGAAAACGGCGGCCGATGGTCGTGATCGCCGCGGGCACCATGGTGCTCGACGGCCAGGTCTGCCGCCCCGGCTGGCTGCAGACCTCCGGCACCCGGATCGCGGCCTGCTCGCCCGGCCCACCGCCCCGCCCGGCCGACTTCGACTTTCCCGATTGCACCGTGGTGCCCGGCTTCATCGACATGCACGTGCACGGCGGCGGGGGTGCCTCCTACACCGACGCCGACGGCATCGCCGACGCCGCCGCGTTTCACCTGCGGCATGGCACCACCACCACGCTGGCCAGCCTGGTGACCGCCTCGCCGTCCGAACTGCTCGGCGGGGTGCGCGCGCTCGCCGAAGCCACCCGGCGGGGCATCGTCGCGGGCATTCACCTCGAAGGGCCGTGGCTGAGCCGGGCGCACTGCGGAGCCCACGACCGCACCCAGATGCGTGATCCGGACACGGCAGAGATCGACGCGGTGCTGGCAGCGGGCGAAGGCACGATCCGGATGGTGACGCTGGCGCCCGAGCTACCCGGCGCCGACGCGGCGATCCGGCGTTTCGTGGACGCGGGAGTCGTTGTGGCGCTGGGACATACAGCTGCCACCTACCAGCAGACCAGGGATGCCATCGCGCTGGGCGCCACCGTCGGCACGCATCTGTTCAACGCGATGCCGCCGCTGCATCATCGCGAGCCGGGCCCGGCCCTGGCCCTGCTGCGGGACCCGCGGGTGACCGTCGAGGTGATCGCCGACGGGGTGCACTTACACCCCGACGTGGTGACGGGGGTGATCGCGGTGGCGGGTGCCGACCGGGTCGCTGTGATCACCGACGCGATCGCCGCGGCCGGTCGTGCCGACGGCGCGTTTCGGCTCGGCGCTATGCCCATCGACGTCGTCGCCGGTGTCGCACGCGTGCACGGGACGTC
>DASTKA010000170.1:0-2196 GCA_035716165.1 Mycobacterium sp.
CGCGGTGATCTTCGGCCTCGTCAACGCGTTCATCAAGCCGATCGTTCAGATCTTGTCGATCCCGCTGTACATCCTGACGCTCGGCCTGTTCCATGTCGTCGTCAATGCGCTGATGCTGTGGATCACCGCGCGGATCACCGAGCACACGACGCACTGGGGACTGCAGATCGACCACTTTTGGTGGACGGCCATCTGGGCCGCGATCGTGCTGTCGATCGTTAGCTGGTTGTTGTCCTTGGTGATTCGACGCACCCGCGTCTGAATCAGCGGGCCCGCCACCGGGGCGCTCGCTTCTCGGCGAACGCCCGCGGTCCTTCCTTGGCATCCTCGGTCTCGAAAACGCGGTCGCTGTGCCGGGTTTCGTTGTCGTAGGCCGACTTCAGGTCGAGCTCCAGGCCTTCGACGGCCGACTGCTTCGTCGCGAACACCGCGAGCGGTGCGTTGGCGGCGATGCGCGCGGCGAAGTCGTAGGCGGTGTCCATCAGTTCGTTCGCCGGGACCACCCGGTTGACCAGTCCCATCGCGAGGGCTCGTTCCGCGTCGACCATGTCGGCCGTCAACAGCAACTCCATCGCCAATGGGTAGGGCATCTGCCGCGGCAGCCGCACGGTGCTTCCGCCGCCGGCGAAGAGACCGCGCTTGGGCTCCATCACCGCGAAGCGCGCATCGGGGACGGCGACTCGCACGTCGGTGGATGTCAGCATCTCGAAGCCGCCGGCGACGCACGTCCCGTTTACGGCGGCGACGATCGGTTTGTACACCGGGAACCGATGCAAGACGGCGTGGATGGCGTCGTCCTTGTTCCACCCCGCGGGCTTGGGCAGGTCACCGGTGAGTTCCGGGATGAATTTCTTGAGGTCGGCTCCGGTGCAGAAGTCGCGTCCGACCCCGGTGATCACCGCGACCCAGGCCCCATCGTCGTCGCGGAAAGCCGCCCAGGCGTGCGCCAAGTCGCGAAAGTGCGCCATGTCCAGCGAGTTTCGCGTCTCGGGGCGGTTGATCGTGATCGTGGCGATGTGCTCGTCCAGCCGGTAATCGATGCTCACCCGGCGACTCCCTCGACCATGCGCACCACGTCGCGCGCACAACCCCAGGACAGCGTTACGCCGTTGCCGCTGTGGCCGTAGTTGTGGATGCATCGCGCGCGCCCCAGCGGCTCGGCTTCCACCCGCACCGACGGTCGGTCGGGACGCAGTCCGGTGATCACCTCGATCACCTCGGCGTCGTGGAGTCGCGGCTCGACGCGGCGACAGCGCTGCAGGATGCGTTCGGTCACGTCGGGCTCCGCCGCGGTGTCCCAACGGCCCGGGATGCTGATGCCGCCGCAGACCACCCGCTGCGGGTGCGGGAAGAAGCAAGTCCATTCCGGGCCGGTGTTCAGTTCCAGAAAAAGTTGCCGCAGACCGGGATTGGTCAGCACCACATGCTGGCCGAACAACGGCTTCACGGTGTCGTCACCGATGAGCGCGCCCGCGGCGAGACCGGCGCAGTTCACGACGATTTCGGCGGCGTCGGCGGCCTCGTCGAGAGACCGCACGGGATGCTCCTCAATGTCGCAGCCGGCCGACGCCAGGCGCCGGGTCAGGTAGTCGAGATAGTGCGGCATGTCGATCATCGGCACCGTGGCGCGAAATCCGGTTCCGAAGCCCGCGGGTACGTCGGACGGGTCGGCCGGTCGCAGGTCGGGGATCAGCGTTGCCGCCGACGACATCGCCTCGGTCGCGGTCAGCTCGCCGACCGCCAGCGCGGGCGCGAGTTGCACTCCGGAGTCGGGATCGGCGGCAAGATCGGTGAACACCTGCAACGAGTGCTCCGTCCAATCCAGCGTCTCAGCCGCGCGTTCGGCCGGCCGCGGGGGAGCCCAGACGGCGCCGGCCACCGCCGAAGTCGTCTGTTTGGGCGCCGTGGCCGCCCATACCCGTACCGGCCGGCCCGCCTCGGCCAGAGAGATGGCCGACGTCAACCCACTGACGCCGGCACCGACGACGACAATCTGCTGCGTAGTTGCCACGGCGTCACGGTAGCGAAGACGGGCCGGCCGCGGAACGCGGCGGGCGTACGACTTCGGAGGCTTTTCGGTCGATCAGGAACGCGCGGCTATGAGGATGGCGAGGTGGCCGGCGCTTGCGGGGCCGCAGAGGCCGACGGGGCCCGTTGTGCATTGCCACCCAGCAAGCCATTGAGGATGCCGAGCGT
>DASTKA010000171.1:0-10369 GCA_035716165.1 Mycobacterium sp.
ACAGCGAGACCATGCTGGGTTCGCAGGCGTCCAACGACCAGCTGGAAAAAGTGTTGTCCTACATCGAAATCGGCAAGGACGAGGGCGCCAAGGTGATCACCGGGGGCGAACGCGCCGAGCTCGGCGGAGATCTGTCCGGCGGCTTCTACATGCAGCCCACCATCTTCAGCGGCGACAACAAGATGCGGGTCTTCCAGGAGGAGATCTTCGGGCCGGTGGTGACGGTGACGTCATTCACCGATTACGACGACGCCATCTCGATCGCCAACGACACCCTCTACGGCCTGGGGGCCGGGGTCTGGAGCCGCGACGGCAACACCGCGTATCGGGCCGGGCGCGACATCCAGGCCGGCCGGGTGTGGGTGAACTGCTACCACGTGTATCCCGCCCACGCGGCGTTCGGTGGCTACAAGCAGTCCGGCATCGGCAGGGAGAACCACAAGATGATGCTGGACCACTACCAGCAGACCAAGAACCTGTTGGTGTCCTACTCGGAGAAGGCGCAGGGTTTCTTCTGATGGTCCATGGTGTCGCCGGCGACGATGCAGAGCGCAGCGATGAGGAGGAGCGGCGCCCTGATGTCGCCGGCGTGGTCATCACAGCCCCGGCCGCCGACGTGCTGACGCGGCTGCAGGCCGCCCACGGGCCGGTGATGTTCCACCAGTCCGGCGGGTGCTGCGACGGGTCATCGCCGATGTGTTACCCGCTCGGCGACTTCCTGGTCGGCGATCGCGACGTCTTGCTCGGCATCCTCGACGTCGGGACGGACGGGGTGCCCGTCTGGATCTCGGGCCCGCAGTACGCCGCCCACTATCGCGACAAGCACACCCAACTGGTCATCGATGTGGTGCCGGGCCGCGGAGGCGGGTTCAGCCTGGAGGCGCCCGATGGGGTGCGGTTCCTGTCCCGTGGCCGCGTCTTCACCGCCGAAGAACAGGCCTCGCTGGAGGCCGCGACGGTCATCACCGGCGCCGATTACGAGCGCGGTGACCGCCCGCCGGCGCGTGGCCCGGTGGTGGCTGACGCGACGTCGGGAACGTGCCCCGTGCCCCGGTAGCCGCAGTACAGTCGAGAAAGTGATCCCCCTTCCGCGTCCCTGGCTGTTGGCCAGCGCAATGCTGATCGGCAGTGCGGTCGGACTTTTGGCGGGTGTGGCATGCACCGTGGCGATCCACGCCAGCGTCCGCCCGGGCGTCGCCATCGCGTCGGTGGTCGGCATTCTCAGCGTCGTCGGGCTGACGATGATCCTGGTTTCCGGACGCCGGTGGGTGACGATGCTCGGTGCGTTCCTGCTGTCGGTGGCGCCCGGCTGGTTCGGGCTGATCGTCGCGCTGCGGGTGACCGCCGGTGGCTGACGACAAAGACGCATCGAGCCCCGGCACCGAGGCGTTCGTACCGGACTTCTCGGATGAAGAAGACGACTCCGAGCACACCGGCACCCAGTCCTGGGTCCCCGATTTCGACGACGACACCGGCGAGCACCCCGCGGTAACCGGGGCCGGGCCCGAGCCCGCGGCCGCGACGGATGCGACGCCCAAGCCGGCTGCCGGCGAGCAGGAGTCGCCCGAACCCGTCGGCCCGGTGCAACCGGTGAACGTGCCCGGGCGGTACCTCTACCTCAAGTGGTGGAAGCTGGCCCTGGTGCTGCTGGGCGTGTGGGCGGCGGCGGCCGTGATCGGGCTCGGGCTGTTCTATTGGTGGTACCACTCGGCCGACAAGACCCCGGCGCTGTTCGTCGTCCTGGTCTATGTGGTGGTGTGCATCGTCGGCGGGGTGATGCTGGCGATGACCCAGGGCAGGCCGCTGATCTCGGCGCTCTCGGTGGCGCTGATGTCCGGGCCGTTCGCCGCGCTGGTCGCCGCGGCCCCCCTCTACGGCTATTACCACTGCGAACGGGTGGGGAACTGTCTCGCCGGCGTCATTCCCCATTGACGCCTCGCCCGGGCGGCCACCGGGGGTTATGGCCAACTAGGGTGGGCTCGTGACTTCTCACTACGACGTCGTCGTCCTCGGGGCCGGTCCGGGCGGATATGTCGCGGCCATTCGCGCCGCGCAGCTGGGCCGCAGCACCGCGGTGATCGAACCGAAGTACTGGGGCGGGGTCTGCCTCAACGTCGGCTGCATCCCGTCCAAGGCGCTGCTGCGCAACGCCGAACTCGCCCACATCTTCACCAAAGAGGCCAAGACATTCGGTATCAGCGGCGAGGCGACCTTCGACTACGGGATCGCGTACGACCGCAGCCGCAAAGTGGCCGAGGGTCGCGTCGCCGGCGTGCACTTCTTGATGAAGAAGAACAAGATCACCGAAATCCATGGCTACGGCCGGTTTACCGACGCCAACACCTTGTCGGTCGATCTCAATGACGGAGGGACCGAGAGCGTCACGTTCGACAACGCGATCATCGCGACGGGCAGCAGCACCCGGCTGGTTCCCGGCACGTCGCTGTCGGCCAACGTGGTCACCTACGAGGAACTGATCATGACCCGGGAACTGCCGGAGTCGATCATCATCGCCGGCGCCGGCGCCATCGGCATGGAGTTCGGCTACGTGCTGAAGAACTACGGCGTCGACGTGACCATCGTGGAGTTCTTGCCGCGCGCGCTGCCCAACGAGGACGCCGACGTCTCCAAGGAGATCGAGAAGCAGTTCAAGAAGCTGGGCGTCAAGGTCCTCACCGGCACGAAGGTCGAGTCCATCTCCGACAACGGCTCCGAGGTGACCGTGGCGGTCAGCAAGGGCGGTGACTCCCAGGAGCTCAAGGCCGCAAAGGTGTTGCAGGCCATCGGTTTTGCGCCCAACGTCGAGGGTTACGGCCTGGAGGCGGCCGGGGTCGCGCTGACCGACCGCAGGGCCATCGGGATCACCGACTACATGCGCACCAACATCGAGCACATCTACGCCATCGGCGACGTCACCGGAAAGCTGCAGCTGGCCCACGTCGCCGAGGCCCAGGGCGTGGTGGCGGCCGAAACCATCGCCGGCGCAGAGACTTTGGCGCTCGGCGACTACCGGATGATGCCGCGCGCGACGTTCTGCCAGCCCAACGTCGCCAGCTTCGGGCTCACCGAGGAGCAGGCCCGCGACGAAGGCCACGACGTCGTGGTGGCGAAGTTCCCGTTCACCGCCAACGCCAAGGCCCACGGCGTGGGCGACCCCAGCGGGTTCGTCAAACTGGTCGCCGACGCCAAATACGGTGAGCTGCTTGGCGGACACCTGATCGGCCACGACGTCTCGGAACTGCTTCCCGAGCTGACGCTTGCCCAGAAGTGGGACCTGACGGCCACCGAGCTGGCCCGCAACGTGCACACCCACCCGACCATGTCCGAGGCGCTGCAGGAATGCTTCCACGGACTGACCGGCCACATGATCAACTTCTGAGTCAAATGCGCACCGTCACCCCTCAGGCCGTCGCGGGTGCCGTTAGTGGCCTGGCGACCGGTTACGTCCTGTGGTTGCTGGCCATTTCGAACGGCGACAACGCGACCGCCGGCCAGTGGGGCCCGCTGGTGCTGCTGGCATCGGTGGTGCTGGGGATCTGCGCCGCGGTGTGGGGGCTCGCGCAGCGCCGGCGGGGCAGGCAGCCGTGGGCGGCGTTCGCCTTCGCGCTGCCGGTACTTCCCGTGCTACTGACGCTGGCCATCCTCGCCAACGTCTACCTGTAGTTGGTGCGGATGGTCCAGCGGAATGCCGAGCGCTGAAATGGTCGCCGCCAGCCCGTCGTAATGACTTGCGAGCAAACAGAATTCGATCAGCCGCCGCCGATCCAGGTGAGTCGCCAGCTGCCGCCAGGTGGCATCGGTGATGGTCCGGTCTTTGACGAATTCGTCCGTCGCCGCCAGCAGCGCCTGCTGGCGCACTGTCAGGCGCGCATCGACCGGGTCCAGCCTCGCGGGCCAGGCAAATATCGCGGCCTGCAGATCCGCGTCCAGACCGGCTTTGCGCGCGATCCGACGGTGGTGCTGCAGTTCGTATTCACACGCGCGCAGATGCCCGACGCGCAGGATCACCAACTCGGTGTCGATTGTCGGCAGCCGTCCCCGCAGCAGCCGGGCGCCATAGAACAGCCAGGTCCAATAGAGCAACTGGCGCTGGCCGAGCGTGGTGAACAGATGCATCTCCGGCGCCCTGACCACGCGTGCGGACAACTTCGCGAACAGCCAATTGATGGGCCCCAACTGGCGAAACCGGCCCGGCGGGATACGGTCGACCGCGTGGTTCTGGCTGCCGCTCACGGTTGGGTCACCAGGTAGGGCGACACCGTGCTGCGGTGTTCGTCGAGATCGAGTGCGCGTCCGAGCGCCGGGAAGGCGCGTTGCGGACAATTGTCGCGCTCGCAGACCCGGCAGCCCGCGCCGATCGGTGTGGCCACTGTTCCTGGTTCCCCCGAGACGTCGAGTCCCTCCGAGTAGACCAGCCGATGAGCGTGGCGAAGCTCGCAGCCCAAGCCGATCGCGAAGGTTTTACCGGGCTGACCATACCGGGCGGCTCGGCGTTCCACGGTGCGGGCCACCCACATGTAGTTGCGGCCGTCGGGCATCTGGGCGATCTGCACCAGGATCTTGCCCGGATTGGCGAACGTCTCGTAAACATTCCACAGCGGGCAGGTTCCGCCACTGGATGAGAAGTGAAAACCGGTGGCGGACTGACGTTTTGACATGTTACCCGCCCGGTCGACCCGGACGAACGAGAACGGGACGCCGCGCATCGAGGGCCGCTGCAACGTCGAAAGGCGGTGCGCGACGGTCTCATAGCTGATCGAGTAGAACGACGACAGCCGCTCGACGTCGTAGCGGAAGTTCTCCGCGACGTCGTGGAACTGGCGGTAGGGCAGTATGGCGGCCGCGGCGAAGTAGTTGGCCAGCCCCAGCCGGGCCAGGGTGTGCGACTCGTCGCTGGTGAACTTGCCTTCCGCGACCAAAGTGTCGATCAGATCGCCGAACTCGAGATAGGCCAGTTCGGCGGCCATCTTGAAGACCTGCTGCCCCAGCGACAGATGGTTGCTGAATTCCAGCGTTTTGGTCTGGGGGTCGAAGCGGTGCAGCACGGTGTCGCCGAGGTCGATCCGACGGTTGATGTGCACCCCGTGCACCTCGGTGAGCCGGCGGGTCAGCTCACGCGCCAAATCGCCGTGGTGCAACCGCATCTTGATGGTCAGGTCCTCGGCGGCGGTGTCCAGCTCGTGCAGGTAGTTCTGCCGTTGGTAGAAGTAGTCGCGCACTTCCTCGTGCGGCATGGTGATCGACCCGCTGCCGCTGCCGTCGGAGAACCGCTCCTCGGTGGCCGCCGCGAGCTGCGCCGTGGTGATCCGGTAGCGCCGGTGCAGGTTGACCACCGCGCGCGCGAACCCGGGGTGGGCGCCGACCATCTCGGCGACCTCGGTGGGGTCGACGTCGATGTCCAGATCGCGGTCCATGGTGACCTCGCGCAGCTCGGCGACCAGCCGGGTGTCGTCCTGAGAGGCGAAGAAGGTCGCGTCCACCCCGAACAGCTCGGTGATTCGCAGCAGCACCGCCACCGTCAGCGGGCGGACGTCGTGCTCGATCTGGTTGAGGTAGCTCGGCGAGATTTCCAGCATCTGAGCCAGCGCGGCCTGGGAGAACCCGCGTTCGTTGCGCAGCTGGCGAACGCGTGACCCGACGAACGTCTTGGACACTTCACCGAGGCTACCGGCTATGCGAAGATCGGGTTCGCAGACTTGGCATCGGACGCGGGCCGCGTCGAGATTGGTATTCGATGCACCTCGTTGGCATGATTCGACCGGGGCCTCAGGCCTTAGCCTGGGGTAACCACGAGGAGGAAACGGGGAGCGACGCGGTGAGCCTGGATAAACAACTGATGCCGGTGCCCGACGGTCACCCTGACGTTTTCGATCGCGAGTGGCCGTTGCGGGTCGGCGACATCGACCGCACGGGGCGGTTGCGGCTGGACGCGGCCGCCCGCCACATCCAGGACATCGGACAGGATCAGCTCCGCGAGATGGGCTTCGAGGAGACCCACCCGCTATGGATCGTGCGGCGCACAATGGTGGATTTCGTGCGTCCGATCGAGTTCCAGGACATGCTGCGCCTGCGCAGATGGTGCTCGGGCACCTCCAACCGCTGGTGTGAGATGCGGGTCCGCATTGATGGCCGCAAGGGTGGGCTCATCGAGTCGGAGGCTTTCTGGATCAACATCAATCGCGAGACCCAGATGCCCTCGCGCATCGCCGACGACTTCCTGGCGGGCCTGCACAAGACGACCTCCGTCGACCGGTTGCGGTGGAAGTCCTATCTGAAGCCGGCCAGCCGCGACGACGCCGTCGAGATCCACGAATTTCCGGTCCGAGTCACCGACATCGACCTGTTCGACCACATGAACAACTCCGTGTACTGGAGCGTCATCGAGGACTACCTGGCGTCGCACCTGGAACTGATGCAGGCGCCGCTGCGCGTCACCATCGAACACGAGGCGCCGGTGGCGCTGGGCGACAAGCTGGAGATCATCTCGCACGTCCACCCCGCCGGATCCACCGAACAATTCGGTCCCGAGCTGGCCGACCGCACTGTTACAACGCTCACATATGCCGTCGGCGACGAGACCAAAGCCGTCGCCGCGATCTTTGCTCGGTAACAGGACAAGCGTCCCGGTTAAATTGCCCTTTGACCTGCGGCGATAGGGTTACCGACTGGTAGCTTCTGAAACGGTTAAGTTCGTTACCAACTTAGCAAACTTCGCAAAATCGTGCGGTCGCGTTGCTTAAATTGGCAATTGAAATGGGTGGACCGGCCCCTACGACCTGTGTCATCTTCGAGTTAGCACACCAGCGAAGTTGAGCCGCTAGCTACCGCCGGTGAGGCGTCCAGCAACTCAGTAGTGAAGATCGTGAAGGAGCACGCCCAATGTCTGTCGTTGGCACCCCCAAGAGCGCCGAAGAGATCCAGAAGGACTGGGACACCAACCCGCGGTGGAAGAACATCACCCGGACGTACACCGCCAACGACGTCGTCGCCCTGCAAGGCACCGTCGTCGAGGAGGCCACCCTGGCCCGCCGCGGCGCCGAGGTGCTGTGGGAGCAGCTGCACGACCTGGAGTACATCAACGCGCTGGGCGCCCTGACCGGCAACATGGCCGTGCAGCAGGTGCGCGCCGGCCTGAAGGCCATCTACCTGTCGGGCTGGCAGGTCGCCGGTGACGCCAACCTGTCCGGCCACACCTACCCCGACCAGAGCCTCTACCCGGCCAACTCGGTGCCGCAGGTGGTTCGCCGAATCAACAACGCGCTGCTGCGCGCCGACGAGATCGCCAAGGTCGAGGGCGACACCTCGGTGGAGAACTGGCTGGCGCCGATCGTCGCCGACGGCGAGGCCGGTTTCGGTGGTGCGCTCAACGTCTACGAGCTGCAGAAGGCCATGATCGCCGCCGGTGTGGCGGGATCGCACTGGGAGGACCAGCTGGCCTCGGAGAAGAAGTGTGGTCACCTGGGCGGCAAGGTGCTGATCCCGACTCAGCAGCACATCCGGACCCTGACCTCGGCCCGCCTGGCCGCCGACGTCTGCGACGCCCCGACCGTCGTGATCGCCCGCACCGACGCCGAGGCGGCCACGCTGATCACCTCCGACGTCGACGAGCGCGACCAGCCGTTCATCACCGGCGAGCGGACCAAGGAGGGCTTCTACCGGGTCAAGAACGGTCTCGAGCCGTGCATCGCCCGGGCCAAGGCCTACGCGCCCTTCTCCGACCTGATCTGGATGGAGACCGGCACTCCGGACCTCGAGCTCGCCGCCAAGTTCGCCGAGGGCGTCAAGTCGGAGTTCCCCGACCAGATGCTGGCCTACAACTGCTCGCCGTCGTTCAACTGGCGCAAGCACCTTGACGACTCCACCATCGCGAAGTTCCAAAAAGAGCTTGCGGCAATGGGTTTCAAGTTCCAGTTCATCACGCTGGCCGGCTTCCACGCCCTGAACTACTCGATGTTCGATCTGGCCTACGGTTACGCCCGCAACCAGATGAGCGCTTACGTCGAGCTGCAGGAGCGCGAGTTCGCCGCCGAGGAGCGTGGCTACACCGCCACCAAGCACCAGCGTGAGGTCGGTGCCGGTTACTTCGACCGCATCGCCACCACGGTGGACCCGACCTCGTCGACCACCGCGCTGACCGGCTCCACCGAAGAGGGTCAGTTTCACTGAGTTAGTCTGCCGAGCAGACGCAGAGTCGCACTTCTGCACCCCAGTTGATGCGATTCTGCGTCTGCTCGCGCATTTGAGGAGAAATCAGTGAGTGACGCAACGATTCAACGCGTAGGGGTCGTCGGCGCCGGCCAGATGGGGTCCGGCATCGCCGAGGTCTCGGTTCGCGCCGGCGTCGACGTGACGGTGTTCGAGACCACCGAGGCCCTCATCACGGCCGGCCGCAATCGCATCGTGAAGTCGCTGGAGCGTGGCGTCAGCGCCGGCAAGGTGACCGAGCGCGAGCGCGACCGCGCGCTGAGCAAGCTCACCTTCACCACGGATCTGACGGACCTCGCCGACCGGCAACTGGTCATCGAGGCGATCGTCGAAGACGACGCCATCAAGGCGCAGGTCTTCGCCGAACTCGACCGGGTCATCACCGACCCCGACGCGGTTCTGGCGTCCAACACCTCCAGCATCCCCATCACGAAGATCGCCGCCGCCACCAAGAACCCGCAACGCGTGCTGGGTCTGCACTTTTTCAACCCGGTCCCGGTGCTGCCGCTGGTCGAGTTGGTCAGCACGCTGGTCACCGACGCCGCCGCCGCCGCGCGCACCGAAGAATTCGCGAGCGCGGTCCTGGGCAAGCAGGTCGTGCGCTGCTCCGACCGGTCCGGCTTCGTGGTGAACGCGCTGCTGGTGCCCTACCTGCTGTCGGCAATCCGCATGGTGGAAGCCGGTTTTGCCACCGTCGAAGACGTCGACAAGGCCGTGGTGGCCGGGTTGTCGCACCCGATGGGTCCCCTGCGGTTGTCCGACCTGGTCGGTCTGGACACCCTGAAGCTGATCGCGGACAAGATGTTCGAGGAGTTCAAGGAACCGCAGTACGGCCCGCCGCCGCTACTTCTGCGCATGGTGGAGGCCGGCCGGCTCGGCAAGAAGACGGGGCAGGGCTTTTACACCTACTGAGGCCCGGCCCGGTGCGCTTTGTGGCATCGAGTTCTTTCCTTGCTAGGATCCTCGCGATCCAACAGACGAGAGGTTCTATCCGGGCATGAGCCAGCTTCGGCCGTACTACGAGGAGTCCCAGTCCATCTACGACGTCTCGAACGAGTTCTTCGCTTTGTTCTTGGACGCCACGATGGGCTACACGTGCGCCTACTTCGAGCGCGATGACATGACGCTCGAAGAAGCCCAGATTGCGAAGTTCGACCTGGCGCTGGGAAAGCTGAACCTCGAACCCGGGATGACGCTGCTGGACATCGGTTGCGGCTGGGGCGGTGCGCTGAAGCGGGCCGTCGAGAAGTACGACGTCAATGTCATCGGGATTACGCTGAGCCGCAACCAGTTCGAGTACAGCAAGAAGAAGCTTGCCGGGTTGCCGACCAGCCGCAACATCGAGGTGCGCCTGCAGGGTTGGGAAGAGTTCGAAGACAAGGTCGACCGGATCGTCACGATCGGGGCCTTCGAAGCTTTCAAGATGGAGCGCTATCCAGCATTCTTCGAGCGCACCTACGACATCCTGCCCGATGACGGCCGCATGCTTTTGCACACGATCCTGGCTTACTCACAACAGCAACACCATGAGCGCGGCGTTTCGATCACGATGAGCGATTTGCGATTCATGCGGTTCATCGGCCAGGAGATCTTTCCGGGTGGACAGCTGCCGGCCCAGGAAGACATCTTCACGTTCGGCGAGGCCGCGGGCTTCTCGGTCGAGAGGGTGCAGCTGCTGCAGAAGCATTACGCGCGGACCCTCAACATCTGGGCGGCCAATCTGGAAGCCAATAAGGACCAGGCGATCGCCATTCAGTCCCAAGAGGTTTACGACCGCTATATGCACTATTTGACAGGTTGCGAGAATTTCTTCCGCAAGGGCGTATGCAACGTGGGGCAATTCACGTTGGTCAAATAGTCAGTCGATTACTTCTCCAACGTGAACTGATTGACGTCCGTGTATCCGTCACGGAACAGCTGCGCGCAGCCGGTCAGGTATTTCATGTACCGGTCATAGACCTCTTGGGACTGGATGGCGAGGGCCTGATCGCGGTTGGCTTCGAGTGCCTCGGCCCATAGATCCAGCGTCCTGGCGTAGTGCAGCTGCAGCGACTGCGCCCGGGTCAAGTCGAAACCCACTGAGACGCCGTATTCGCCGACCGTCTGCGGGGTCGGCAGCCACCCGCCGGGAAAGATCTCGGCCAGGATGAACTGCGAGAACTGG